>JAQGPI010000105.1 GCA_028293175.1 Verrucomicrobiaceae bacterium
AGCAGGCAGGGCCACTTCGACGGCGTGTGCACAGTGGTGGCGAAGCTGTTCAACTACTTCCAGCCGGATGATGCGGTGTTCGGCAAAAAGGACTACCAGCAGCTCGCGATCATCCGCCGCATGGTGCGTGATCTGAACTTCCCCATCGCCCTGCACGCCATAGATACGGTGCGCGAGGCGGACGGGCTGGCAATGAGCTCGCGCAACCGTTACCTCACCGCCGAGGAACGCGCCCAGGCCCCAGCCTTGCAAGAAGCGCTGCGGCAGGCCCGCGAGGCCTGTGCAGCAGGCGAAACCAATGCGGCACGCCTCATGGAAGCCGCGCGCCAGCACATCGAAACCCACGCTCCGCTGGGCCGCATCGACTACCTCTCGGTGGTGGCTACAAGCACCCTGCAACCGGTGGAGACGGTGACAGGGAATGGCCTGATGGCCGTGGCGGTGTTCTTTGATAAGGCGCGGCTGATTGATAATGTGGAGCTGGGGTGAGGAGAAGCTCGGGCCGAGGATTCGCTGGTTGCGCAAGGCGCGGCCAAGTGACAATTTGCCCGCATGAGTGGGAGCTATCTGGCTTGATGCACGAGTACGATTTTATCATTGTGGGCAGTGGCGCGGGCGGGCTTAGCGCGGCGTTGCATGCGGCGAAACACGGCAAGGTGTGCATCCTGACCAAACGCATGGCGGCCGAATCCAACTCCTCATGGGCGCAGGGCGGCATCGCCTGCGTGCAGAGCGATCAGGACAGCATTGAGCAGCATGTGTCGGACACTTTGATAGCGGGCGCGGGCCTGTGCAAAGAGGCTGCCGTGCGCACCATCGTCACTGACGGGCCGCAGCGCATCGAAGAGGTGATCAACTGGGGCGTGCATTTCGACCAGAAGGAGGCACGGGACGGGCATCTGGAGTTCGACCTGACGCGTGAAGGCGGTCACACCCAGCGTCGCGTTCTGCATGCCCGCGATGCGACGGGCAAGGAGCTCACGGAGAAGCTGATTGCGGCGGTGCGCGCCGATCCTAACATCAAGATGCTGGAAAATCATTTCGCCATCGATCTGATCACCACGGCGAAGCTCGATCTTGTCTCTGAAGACCGCGTGCTCGGCCTGTACGTGCTGAATGAAATCAGCGGCGAGGTGGAGACCTTTCGTTCGGACCGCGTGATCCTGGCCACGGGAGGTTGCGGGCGCGTTTACTTGTACACGACGAACCCCCGCATCGCCACTGGCGACGGCGTGGCCATGGCTTGGCGCGCGGGTGCGGCTGTGGCGGACATGGAGTTCATCCAATTTCATCCCACCTGCCTTTACCATCCGCAGAAACGCTCGTTTTTGATCACCGAGGCGATGCGTGGTGAGGGCGCGAGATTAACGGATAAGGAAGGCACGGACTTCATGCAGAAGTATGATGCGCGCGGCACGCTTGCCCCGCGTGATGTGGTGGCCCGCGCCATCGATTCGGAGATCAAGCGCACCGGCGCTCCGTGCGTGTATCTGGACATCAGCCACAAGCCGGCGGAGTTCATCATCGAGCACTTTCCTAACATCCACGAGGCATGTTTAGGAGTGGGCATCGACATCACCAAAGAGCCCATCCCCGTGGTCCCTGCCGCGCATTACCAGTGCGGCGGCGTACTCACCGATCTAAACGGCGGCACCAGCATTCGCGGGCTTTGCGCCGTGGGCGAGGTGGGCAGCACCGGCCTGCACGGAGCGAACCGGCTGGCGAGCAATTCATTGCTGGAGTGCCTCGTCATCAGCGACCGCGCAGTGAAGCACATGATTCACAAGATGCCGGTGGGCAAGCCCGCCGAGCAGGGCTACACGATTCCTGCCTGGAAAAGCGGCAACGCGGTGAATGTGGATGAGCTGGTGGTGATCTATCACAACTGGGATGAAATCCGCCGCCTGATGTGGGACTACGTCTCTATCGTGCGCACCAGCAAGCGCCTGCAACGCGCCGCCGCACGCCTGCGCAACCTGAAGCGCGAGGTGCAGGAGTTCTACTGGAACTTCAAGGTGACGAGCGAGCTGCTGGAGCTGCGCAACCTCGTGGAGACAGCCTCGCTCATTGTGGAATGCGCCATCCGCCGCCACGAAAGCCGAGGCCTGCACTACACGCTGGACTACCCGGAGCTGGATGAGTCGCGGCCACCGGCGAGCACGGTGGTGCGGAGGTATTGAAAAGAAGCGCAGGCACGCTCCCCGCATTCTACTTCTCCCTGTCCTCATCCGTCGGCTTGGCCACAGCCAGTGAGGTGAGGTAATGGCTTTCCATTAAGGTATCGAGGTAGGCGTTCGTTTCGTCTTTTTTGAAGATGAGCTGGGCCTTGCGCAGCCATTGGTTGCCGGTCTTCTCGTCCTTCTGCTGCAGGGCCGTCACGGCTTTGCAAAAGTAATAGGCGGGCGTGTCGTCCATGAAGGTGAAGTTGTCCTTCATAAGCTTCCCGGCGGCATCGAGCTTGTCCTGCTTCAACTGGCAGACGATCTGCTTGAACATCACCATGTGGCGTACGCTGGCAGGGAGCTTGGGGAACTTCTCCAGCAGTGAGGCAAAGGCCTTCTCGCCCTCGGCATAATGGCCTTGCACGAAGTCGGCCTCAGCGAGGTTGAAGCGGGCGGGCAGGGCCTCGGGCTCGAACTCCAGGGCCTTGTTGAACTGCTCGCGCGCCTTGTTGAAATCGCGCAATTGCGAGGAGAGATAAACAGCGCCGCGGATGTTGTAGATTTCGGCGCGGGCGGGATCGATTTTCTCCGCCTCGTCGAGCTTGGTCAGGGAGTCGAGGAAGCGCTTTCGCTGCTGCAGCACCTGGGCTTCGCGGATGAGGGCATTGAAACGTTCCGCCGGTGTCTCCACAGGCGGCGCATCAGCAGGGGCTGGTGTCTGCGCGTTAAGAAACCCCGTGGCAAGCAGGCTGGCGGAGAGAAGGCAAAGGAAGCGGCGCATGCGGCCACGCTACTGATGGGAGGGGCTGCGCCAAATGAAATCGGCAACAAGGGAGCGCTCTGCTACTGCACCTTCACCTCAGCAATGTACACGCTCGCCTTGCCTTCGTTAGACGAGTAGTAGCTCACGTACAGGGTGCCGTCGTTGTAGACCATGCCGGGATAGCTGCAATCGCCGCCGCTGGGCAGTTCCAGGATCGGTGTCAAGCTGGTGGCAGTCATGTTGAAGAGCACCATGTGCGCGCCGGGCGTCTTGCCGAAGCCGCGTGATCCGGCGATGATCTTGCCATCGGGCAGCACGATGAAATTCGGGCCACCAAGAGGCACCTTGAGCTGCGACCATGTCCAGTCGCGGTAAGGAGGAGATGAGGAGCCTATCATGCCGCCATTGTTGCCAGGGGCTTCACGGCGCACGAGAGCGAGCATCTTGCCATCGGGCAGCACGCGCACCGTGGCTTCATTGGGGCGGCCCTTGATGTCCCAGGGCGCGTTGAGCTGCCAGATTTTGCCGTCCAGGCTGGAGTAGAGCTTCAGCGTCCATTCGGTTTCTTCCTTGGGTCCGGCGGTGGTGGGATGGGTGTTGTACACGGTGCCGTAGAATTTCTTCTCGCTGTCCACCCAGGTCACCTGCCAGAGCCAGTCGCCCTCGCTCAGGGACTTCTCCGGCGGCGACCAGTTGCGGCCATCGGTGGAGGTGGCGACGCGCGGCTGGCGGCCCATGAGGGTGGTGCCCTTGTAGATGGAGCCGCCCATGAAGCAAATGAGGCGCTGGTCCTTGGTTACGCTCAGCTTCGGATCGCGGAGGTCCACACCGGGGGACTTGATCTCTGCCACGGAGGCCCAGGTCTTGGCATCAAAGGAGGAAACGATGCGTATCACACCGTCCCCGCCCACATGCGCGGCGGATTCACGAAAGCAGCAGTAGAACAGGTTCTGGAAGCGGATCAGGTCCGTGAAGGCGTTGTGATTGCCCTTGTTCCAGATCTTCTGCACGGAGACAAGAGTGGCGGTGGCAGGTGCGGCTTCCTGGGCGGTGAGAAGGCCTGCGCAACTGAGCCAGAAGAGGGCGGCAAAAAGACGGGTGTTCATGGAAGAAAGACGGAAATGGGGTGTGGACAAAGAACTCACACAGCAGGCTGGCTCTTACAAGAGGCCTGTGTCGGAATGTTCGAGAAAGGGAGAGCCGGCACTCTTGCCGGTTACCGTAAACAGCGGCGCAGCCGCCTCACCTTTCAATGAGCAGCGCAGTCGCCGTGCAAACTTCACTGCAACTCTTCGCGGCTGCGCCGCATGTCTCCGAGAACCGGCAGGAGTGCGGGCGCTCCCTTCGCTGACGCGGAAATAACCTGCTTCAACTTCGTCCCACGTAAACACGCGGCACACGAGTATTGATATTGGTGAGCACCTCATACGGGATGGTGCCCGCCCAGTTGGCGACTTCATCCGCCGTAATCGTTTCATTGCCATCGGTGCCGATGAGCGTCACGGGATCGCCGTTGTAGGCGCTGTCCCACTCGATATTGGCCATCATCTGATCCATGCACACGCGGCCTGCGACGGGGTAACGGCGGCCACGGATGAGCACCTGCGCCTTGTTGGAGAGCGCGCGGAAGTAGCCGTCGCCATAACCGGCGGGAATGGTGACGACGCGCACCGGATGATCGGCCTGCCAGGTGGAGCCGTAGCTAATGGGATCACCCGCCTGCACCACCTTGAAGTAGCTGACCTGCGAGCGCCATGCCAGTGCGGGAGTGATGGCGACGGTGCGCTGGCATTCCGGCGAGGGGTAGATACCATAGAGCATGATGCCGGGGCGCACCATGTCGAGATGGCTCTCGGGGAGTTGCAGGATACCGGCGCTGTTGGCCATGTGACGCAGGGGCAGGGGCAGGCTGCGGCGCTCATAGAATTGCAGCACCTCTTGGAAACGCTCAAGCTGCAGGCGCGCATGCGAGAGATCCGCCGCATCGGCATTGGCGAAGTGGGAATAGATGCCCTCCACCTCCACGCTGTGGCATTGCAGGCTGGCCTCCAGCAGCTTCTCAGCGCTGTAGTAATGCACACCCACGCGCTCCATGCCGGTGTCGATCTTGAGATGCACCTTGGCCTGGGTGCCGAGGGCTTCGGCGGCTTCATTGATGAGGCGCAGCTTGTCCACGGAGGAGGCTGTCAAGGTGAGGCTGTTCTTCAGGAACAAGGGAATCTGCTCGCCCGCCAAGCCGCCCAGGATGAGGATGGGCGTGGTGATGCCCTGCTTGCGTAACATGAGGCCCTCCTCAAGGAAGGCCGCCCCGAGGTAGTCCGCGCCCAGCTTCACCATCAGCTCAGCCACTTCGATCAGACCGTGACCGTACGCGTTGGCCTTCAGCACTGGCATCACTTTGGCCGTGCCTACGTGGCTGCAGATCGCTTGGAGATTCCCGGCCAAGCGTGAGAGGTCCACCTCCACATGAGTGGGGCGGAGGATGTCGGCAAAGGCGGCGCTGGGTTTTAGAGGCTCACTCGGTAGCATGGCATCGCACAGGGCCGCGCCCTGCTCCCTTACGTGGTTTGGGCCTCATCGTCCTCAGTCAGTGCAGTCAGTCCAATAAGGCGGAAACAGCCGCCTGGGTGCTGGCAAAAGTCTCATCGCTGACCGCAGGTCTGAGGCTTTCGCGCCAGCCTGCGGGCGGCTCCGGCAGGTTCACCCAGGAGCGGCAGCCGCCGTAGCTCTTGGAATAGGGGAAGGACCAGCGCTCGGGCAGCTTGTAGGCGCGCACCAGCGCCACGTTCAGGCAGCTCTCCTGGTCGTAGATGAAGCGTTCGCGCACCATGTCTTCGTTCCACACATGATACGGGGCGAGGGCGAGCATCTTGTCCCATTCCGTCACCCGCCACACCTTCTCCAGGCGCGCATAGTAATCAATATCCACACTGGTGCGGCCGTCTTCCGGCGGGAACACGAAGCGCTCAGGATCAGGTGCCTGCCAGGTCAATTTGTCGCCCTGGGTGTGGAACCAAGTGGGAAACAAAAAGAAGCCCTGGTGCTTAAACTCAAAGCCGCCATGCCCCTCGTGGATGCCGCCCTTGCGCAGGATCAGGCTCATCACGCCGGTGCCAAGGGCTTCGCAGACGTTGGCCCATTCTTTGAAGCCTACAAGCTGGTCACGTTTCTCCGGCACTGACAGCGGAGAGGACGGCAACTCAGGTGTTTCCTCCCCAGAAGCAAACAGGGCGCTGGCAGTGCGGGTCACAACATTCACAATCATGCCCTACGCTAGGCATAACCTGTGCGGGATGCAATGCGCGTGGCTTGGTTTCTCTGCGCCGTGTAGTCGGGCTATGACCTCTTTACCGCTGCGCCACAACGCTCGTCTGCGGCACCACCGGCTTCACAGCATCACTGCGCTGCTCGATGATCTTCCCCCGCTCCGCCACCGCATTAGAGCTGGCGTCCGGGTTTTCCACCGAAGCGGACAGGCCGGCCGCGCGGGTCACGGTGTTAAGCGTCCGGCCGAACATACCCAGTGCGCCTCCCAGCAAACCGCCACCACTGCTGCCAGAACTTGAAGAGCCACAACTCACCAAATTGACGCTGACCCAGACGCAAAGCGAGAACCGCAAAAACAAATGCATGGCGCGTCTTATCACATCTCCCACCCCAACGGAAGCAAGGATTGCGCAGGGCGGACGGATGGGGCACAATGCCCGCCCCTTATTGTATGGCCAGCAACTTCGGCACACTCTTCCGCATCAGTACCTTTGGCGAATCGCACGGCGTCGGCGTCGGCGTCATCATCGATGGCTGTCCGCCCCGCATTCCACTGACCGAGCTGGACATTCAGCAGGAGCTTGACCGCCGCCGTCCCGGCCAGAGCAAGATCGTGACGCCGCGCAAGGAAGACGACAAGGCAGAGATCCTTTCCGGTGTGGTAGACGGGCAGACCCTGGGCACGCCTATCGCCATCATGGTTCGCAACACGGACCAACGCCCCTCCGCCTACACGGAGATGAAAACGGCCTACCGCCCTAGCCATGCCGATTACACATACGATGCAAAATACGGGGTGCGCGCTGTCTCCGGCGGGGGGCGTGCTTCCGCCCGTGAAACCATCGGCCGCGTGGCCGCCGGTGCCATTGCCCGCAAGGTTTTGCAGCACCAGTTCCAAGGCTATGAAGCGGTGGCCTATGTGAAGACCATCCACACGCTGACGGCTAACATTGATCCACATACCGTCACCTCCGAACAGGTGGAAAACAACATTGTGCGCACCGCCGATGCGGCGATGGTGGACCCGATGATCGAGCTGATCACGGCCATGCGTAGCGAAGGCAACAGTGTGGGCGGCGTCGTGGAATGCGTAGTGCGCGGGGTGCCTCCCGGCCTGGGCGAACCGGTGTTCGACAAGCTAGAGGCTGATCTGGCAAGGGCCATGATGTCATTGCCTGCATCGAAGGGTTTCGAGATCGGCAGCGGCTTTGCCGGAACGCTGCTTACTGGCACCCAACACAACGACGAATTCTACATGGACGGCGAGCGCGTACGCACCCGCACCAACCGCAGCGGCGGTGTGCAGGGCGGCATCAGCAATGGCGAGGACATCGTCTTTCGCGTCGCCTTCAAGCCCACGGCCACCGTGTTGCAGGATCAGAACACGATCACCAACGAGCACGAGGAAACGGTACTCGCCGCCCGTGGCCGCCACGATCCCTGTGTTCTACCGCGCGCCGTGCCCATCGTGGAAGCCATGGTGCACCTAGTGCTGGCCGATCACCTGCTACGTCATCGCGGGCAGGTGGGGGTGTAGAAAGGGAGCGCCGGCACTCTTGCCGGTTATCATAAACCTGCGGCGTAGCCGCGACAACCTTCTGGGAACTCAGCACGGAACTGAGTTGTTCGTTGAAACAGGTGGCGGCTGCGCCGCAGGCTTTCGAAAACCGGCAAGAGTGCCGACGCTCCCTTCCTGAAGGTGCTGAATCCTACTGCCCCACCGCCTGAGCCTGCCCCGGCGTGCGTTGGCCAAGCGAGGGCTCGTAGTCGATGCCTTGCTGCTTCAACTGGGCTTGCACGCCCTGGAGCCAGGCCGTCGTGTCATTGCCATTGTCAGTACCCACGATGGTGGTAAGGAGTTCCTTGGCGCGCGCGGCCAGCTGATGGTTCGGGGTGCCGATGATGTCCACCAGCACCGGCCAGCCAAGCTGCGGAGGGCGGTTCAGCATGTCATTGAAAAAAGTCTCCTGGGCCTCGATCGGAGTGGTGGGGTTCTTCAGGAAATCGACCACGGTGCCGAGCTGTTCGTCGCCCACGAGATTTACAATGTGCGGCGCGGCGGCGATTTTTTCATAGGGCGTGAAGCCTGGGAAAAGCACCAGCAGCTTCTCGCGAGCACCTTCAACCGTGGGGTTTTGGGCCAGCAGCAGACCTACTTTCTGGTCTGCGGCTTCACGGGCGCGCTGTTCAGCGGTGGTGTTGGCAGTAGGGTTGAGCAGCATCGCTGGCGGCGCGGTGGAGGGCGCTGGCGTGGCGGTGTTGTCCGAGGGCGGCGGCACCAGGGGCGAGGTCGATGAAAGGTCGTCCTTCTTGGTCTGCGTGGGCTGCACGGTCACTTTGGGAGCCGGCGGCTTCGTGGCATCGGGGCCGCTGAGGTACCACCCGACGGCACCCATGCCGACGACAGCTACGACAAAGCCAACGATGAGGAGAGGGGAAAAACGACGATCTTGCATAGGCGGGAATTAGACAGTGGTACACCCGATTCCGTTGGCAAGCATTTGCATAAGGCAGTTTTCTTCCCAGGGAAACCCTTGAATGACGACCACGATCAGTTGCGAATTGTCGCAATTCCCCCATGATGCAGAGATGGATTGCCATCAGGAAGAGATCGTCAGCGCTTTGATTGCGTCGTACCGCGAAAGCGGCGGCATCAATCACGTGGACTGTGGCAATTTGCCCTCCAAACGTGCCGTGGCCGGGCTGTGTGAGGATTTGTTGCACCTGGTGTTCCCTGGCTTTTTCTCAGAGGAGGCGCTCACTTTCGATGAACTGCAAATGATGACCAATGAACTGGTGGCGAGCGTGCGCCAGCGCCTGAGCGTGGAGGTGCGGCGCAGCTTGCGGCTAAAAAACGGCATCGGTGCCACCGAGAACACGAAAGAGGCGAACGAGCTTGTGTGCCAGTTCCTCAGCCAGATCCCCGGTGTGCGCAAGCTGCTGCAAACGGATGTGCAGGCCGCGTACGACGGCGATCCGGCCGCCCAATCTTTTGACGAAATCATCCTGGCCTACCCGGGCCTGGAAGCCATCTCCATCCAGCGGCTGGCGCATCTGCTTTACAACGCAGAAGTCCCGCTGCTGCCCCGGATGATGACGGAGTGGGCTCATAGCCGCACGGGTATTGACATCCATCCCGGCGCGCGGATTGGCACTCATTTCTTCATTGATCACGGCACTGGCGTAGTCATTGGCGAGACGGCGGAGATCGGCCAGCACGTGAAATTGTATCAGGGCGTGGGGCTGGTGGCCCGCTCGCTGGCGGCGGGGCAGGCCCTTCGCGGAAAGAAGCGCCATCCTACTCTGCAAGACCGCGTGACGGTGTACGCCAATGCCACCATCGTCGGCGGCGATACCGTGGTAGGCCGGGGCAGTACCATCGGGGCAAGCGTGTTTCTGATGGCGAGCGTGCCCGAAAATCATGTGCTAGCGCTAGGCGATCAGGAGCTAGTGCTGAGCGAGAGGCGTAAACACCGGTTGGAACCCACTGCGAAACTGTAATGCCCATGCGCCTCGCGACCGCCGCCCGCCATTTTGCCCAGCTCTGCTTCGATTTCGTTGAGAGCCACACTTCGCCTGCACGCGAACCAGTAGGCACGGTGCGTTCGGATGAAACCAAGATGAACGAGGAGGCGGACGAGCCTGCCGAGGCACGGGAGGAAACAGCAGACGAGGCCGAGGAACGGATGCGCAAAGGTAGGGACGATGAATTGGAGGGCGACTGCCGCCAACTCTTGCTTAACCTAGGTATCAAAGCCGCTACGGAACTGGTAAGCGTGCATTGGAATCCCCGCCTTCGCAGCACTGCTGGCTATGCGGCCTTTCCCTCCTGGCGCATTGAATTGAACCCGCGTTTGATCGGTTTTGAAGGCCAGGTGGAACGCACGCTCAAGCACGAGCTGGCGCATTTAGTGGCGTACTTCCGCGCCGGAAGGCGGCGCATCGAGCCCCATGGCCAGGAATGGCGTCAAGCCTGCGCTGATCTGGGAATCCCGGGCGAGCCCGCGCACCATCGCCTCCCCTTCCCCCGCTCCACCATGCAGCGCAATCACACCTACCAGTGCCCCTCCTGCGGCGTGCAGGTGGGCCGCGTGCGCCCCTTCAAGCGCGCCACCGCCTGCATCGTCTGCTGCCGCAAGCACAGTCGGGGCGCCTTCGATGCACGCTTTAAGTTCGTCAAGGTGCCGACGAAGGATTGAGCTAGTCTGCCACTAGTGCGGCCAGTTTGCCGAGGAAATGCCAGTTGTGCCAGGCCATGCCTGCCACCAACACGGGCAGTAAAACAGTCATCACTGGAACCAACCCTGGCCTGCGTTTGAGCAAGAGCTCCACGCCGGCGGCCACGACAAAGACGGATGTGGAAGTCCACAATGCGGCGTACAGCATGCGGTCGTTGCCGAAGATAAAGAAGAACGCGAAATTGAAGGCCAGCACCGCCAACGCGGCCACGAGCACAGGTCGGTAGAACTCTCGACGGAACAGCGAGGTAGCAGCCCCGGCAAGCAGCATCACCCAGAGAGCCAGCAGCGGTAGCGAAGGCGACACCATGGCCCAGCTTCCGGCCTCAATGGAGGCCATGGGCTTGCCAAACATGATCGTGCGTACGGGTTCGGGCCCGATGATGTTCGACAGCCATAGATGCTGCAAAAGTACCCGCGTATTATCGATGGGGTGCCGGAGCCGCGTCCAGTCCAGCCAGCCGGTTTCGCGCGCCACGGAGGAAGGCATGAAGAAGATCTTGCTGTCCGGGTAAATAGCGGCCTGCACCAAACTCAGTGCCACCGTGAGAGCGACGGTCACGGCCATGACCTTGACCAGTTTTACTACGAGATCCTTGACCGGCAACCGCCAGAACCGCGCTAGCGCCCACAGCCCCACCAGGGCGATGTTGGTGGTGAGCATGGACCATGCATAGACGCTCGCAGCCTGCCACCAACCCTCACTCACCTCCCGACGGCTGGCCAGAAAAGCCACCGCGGTGAGTCCTAGCGCCGAAAAGATGTAAGTCTCCGGCGAATTTTGCCTTTTGAACAGTCAATTAATGCCCACGTCAAGGACAGCTAGCCTCCAGCAGATTCTCCATAGCGATCGCGTTGGGCCTCTCCATCGTATCTCAACGCAATGTCCGCCTATTCCCTCCTCTGTACGCTCGCTAACGAAATCGCTTTGCTTGAATCCACCGCCGCCACCCTCGGCTGGGATCAAGAGACATACATGCCGCCGAAAGCGCTAGAGCATCGCGCGCAGCAGATGGGCTATCTGGGCGGCAAGGGCCATGCGCTCTTCACTTTGCGGAAATTCCGGCTGCTCTTGGACAAAGCGGAGGGCGAGGAATTGCAGCCCGTGCAGGCCGCTAACGTGCGCGAGTGGCGGCGGCTTAACAACCGCTCTATCCGTCTGTCGAAGCGGCTGGTAGAGGAATTCAGCATTGCCTCTTCACGAGCAAAGGCCGCCTGGGTGGAAGCGCGCAAGAACTCCGATTTCGCCCAGTTCGCCCCGCATCTAGACAAGCTGGTGCAGCTCACGCGCAAGAAGGCGGAGAAATGGAGCTACACGACCGAGCCCTATGATGCCTTGCTGGATGAATTCGAGCCCGGTGCGCAAGCAGTGCAGATCAGCACGCTCTTTGACTCCCTGCGGCCACAGCTTTCCGCCCTAGCCAAGGAAGCAGTCGTTAGAAGCGCGGGCGTGCCTGCTCACGCCCTGGAAGGCGACTACCCCGTCCACCTTCAGCAGCAGCTCAACCGCGAGGTGGCCGAAAGCATTGGCTTTGACTTTGAAGGCGGTCGTATCGACACCACCACGCATCCCTTCTGCACTAAGCTCGGCCCGCATGATCAGCGCCTGACCACGCGCTACGATCCCAAGGACTTCACTTCCTCTTTGTTCGGCATCCTTCATGAGGCTGGGCACGGTCTCTATGAGCAGGGTCTGCCGCCCGCAGATTATGGTCTGCCCTCCGGCACCTTTGTTTCGCTGGGCATCCATGAATCTCAATCCCGGCTGTGGGAGAACCATGTCGGCCGCTCTCGCCCCTTCTGGGAACGGTGGCTGCCGCGGGCGAAGGAGATCTTCCCTGCGCTCACTCTCTCCTTGGAAGACTTTCTCCGCGCACTGCACCGCGCCGAATTTTCCTTCATTCGCGTAGAGGCCGATGAAGCCACCTACGACCTGCACATCCTCCTGCGCTTCCTGCTGGAGCGGCGCATGCTAAACCGCGAGCTGAAGATCAAAGACCTCCCACAGGCATGGAATGAGCAATTCGAGGACCTCTTTGGCCTTACCCCACCCGACAACGCTCGCGGCTGCCTGCAGGACATCCACTGGTCCATGGGCGCGCTCGGCTACTTCCCCACCTACACGTTGGGCAACCTCAACGCGGCCCAGCTTTATCATGCCGCCCAGCAGGTTCCAGCCATCGCCGAAGCCTGCGCCGCCGCCGAATATGTCCCGCTTCTAGGATGGCTGCGCCACCACATCCATTCGAAAGGTGCAACCCTCACTTCCGGTGAACTCATCACCGCAGCGACCGGCTCCCCCACAGATGCAAGTTGGCATCTGGCGCACCTGCGCTCGCGATTTTTGGGCTAGAGGCGCGGCTCAACTCCCGCGACCACTTGGCATGAGTCCTGATGTTCAACAGGTGGAACTTGACCCCACTTGTTACCCTCATTCCCCAGGGCATCATATGCGATGAACTTTCTCGCCTCTTCACTCAGGGCTTGGTTCGCTGCCGCCATCATGTTCTCTTTTGGCTCTGCTTTGGCTGATGAAGACAAAGTCTCGGTCTCCGACCTCGTCCTCACCACCAGCCAGACCCAGCAAGGAACGACTGCCACGGCCACCATCACCGTCGTTGACCAAGCCGGAGCACCGGTAGTCGGGGCCCGCGTGACCGGTTCATGGACCGGCTTGACCACCGCACAGGGGAGCGCTCTCACCAACCAAAAAGGCCGCGCCACCTTCCATTCAACTCGCAGCAAGGACAAAGGCACCTTCGTCTTTAATCTGGGAACCGTGAGCGCGATGGGCGCCACCTATGAGGCGGCCTTGAACGCCAAAACGAGGGAAAGCGTCGACAGCATTGGCATCACCGAGTGAGCCACATAGCCTCCACTGCCAAATAGCCATCCGGCTGCGCATTCACGCGGAAACTCGGCCAGACCGATGGCCCGCTTTCAACTGCTTATGGTATTACACGCCGAAACCATGAAGCAGGATGTTTAACACCAAATTAATAACTAATCATACCTACATTTCCGTTGCCTCCATACCCCTAATCATCCTAGCATGAGGGGTCAGGCGCAAATACGCACCAGCCGGCATCTCCACCTCCCAAAACGATGCAAATCAAAGAACTACTCTCCTCGAATGGCCGGATTCCACGCTCCACCTACTGGGCATTCGTCGGCTGCATGTTGGTCTTTTTCATACTCCTGGGAGCAGCAAGCAAAGCGCTTCCAAAATCAGCGGAGCCGCTGGTAGGCCTTTCGGTGCTGCCAGTAATGCTTCTCGGCATCATCATCCAGGTCAAGCGGTGGCACGATCTCGACAAATCGGGCTGGTGGGTGCTGTTCAATTTCTTGCCCTTCATTGGCGGGATTATCACCTTCATCAACTGTGGCTGCCTTAAAGGCACGAAGGGCCCCAACCGGTTTGGAGATGATCCTCTGGCCTTGCCTCCACCACCCCCTTTCTTCAGCATCAAGTGATCTCAGCCACTCTGCCCTGAGCGGTTGTAAAGCGGCCCGGCGCGGGTATGCTCACAGGCTCCATGCCCCGCGTTTACATCAAGACCTATGGCTGCCAGATGAACGAGCGCGACTCCGAACAGGTGTCGCAGATGTTCGTTGAAAAGGGCTATACCATGACCCCCACCGAAGCCGATGCCGACGTGGTGCTCATCAATACCTGCAGCGTGCGTGACCAGGCCGAACAGAAGGCGCTGGGCAAGATGGGCATGGTGCACTACAACCGGCGCGGCAAAGCTCCGCTGGTGACCGGCTTCATGGGCTGCATGGCCCAGAGCCGGGGCGCGGAACTCATTGGCAAGGCGAAGGTGGACCTCGTCGTGGGTACGCAGAAATACCATCACGTCGTCGAGCACGTGGAGCAGATCATCCGCGCCAAGGAGGCGCGCCAGATGGACGATGAGCGCTTCAGCATCGTCGATATCGAGGCCGAAACGCATTCGCAGAACAGCATCCGCGACCATCAACTCAAGGACCGGCAGGCCAGCGCCTTCGTCAGCATCATGCAGGGCTGCAACATGAAGTGCACCTTCTGCATCGTGCCCTACACGCGCGGCGGCGAACGCGGACGGCCCATCACGGACATTGTTGAAGAAGTGAAACGCCTCGCCGGCAAAGGCGTGAAGGAAGTCACGCTGCTGGGGCAGATCGTTAATCTTTACGGCCGCCACGAGTTCCCTGCGGTCGATGGCAAGAGTCCTTTCGTGCAGCTCATCGAAGCCATCCACGAGGTCGATGGCATCGAGCGCATCCGCTTCACCAGCCCGCATCCGATTGGCTACAAGAAGGATCTCATCGAAGCCTTCACCTACCTGCCCAAGCTGGCCGAGCACGTGCATCTGCCCCTGCAAAGCGGCAGCGATGCGGTGCTCAAGCGCATGCACCGGCCATACTCCGCCGCTAAGTTTGAAGACCTCGTAGCGCGCGTCCGCGAAGCGCGGCCCGGCATCGCCGTGACCACCGACATTATTGTCGCCTTCCCTGGCGAGACAGAGGAGCAGTACCTGGAAACCCGCGCCCTGTGCGAGCGCGTGCGTTTTGATAATGCCTTCGTCTTCCGCTACTCCAAGCGTCGTGGCACCCCTGCGGCTGAGATGGAGGAAGCCCTGCAACTGCCGGAAGCGGTGAAGGAACAGCGCAATCAAGACCTCCTCAGCGTGATCAACAACATCGCCTACGAGGGCTATCAAAAGCTCGTCGGCACCGATGTGGAAATCCTTTGCGAAGGCACCAGCAAGACCAACGAATCAAGGCTCACCGGCCGCACGAGGACCAACAAGATCGTAGTCTTCGAAGGCAATCCCGACCGACATATTGGCGAGATCTTTGATGTGCATGTAACGCAGTTCGCTAACTTTACTTTGTTTGGTGATCCGTCGCTGGTGGTTGCCGCTGCTTGCTAGGTTCAGGAAAAGGAAAGTGGTAGGGGCGTCCGCGCCCCTTTCAGGAGGGCTTGGGAGAAACCAAAGAGCCTTGGATACACTGCAAAGCTCCCTTGAGAGGGGCGAGGACGCCCCCTACCACTTTCTTGTCACCCCTTCCGCTGCGCCCATTTTCGTCCCTTGTTCAACGCCTCAATCGTCTCCGCCAGACGCTTGTCCTTGGTTTCCTGCAGCTTCACAAACGTGTTCCACACGATGTACTCGCGCTGATACGTCGGCTTCAAGCTTTCGAAGAAAGCCGCCGCCTTCGGATTCATTTTCAGCGCCGCTCCCAAATGATCAGGCATCGGAAAAGGCTCACGCTTGTTAGGCGGTGGCGGCGGCGTGTCCGGGCTTGCATCCAGCTTCACGGCAGCCCGCAGCAAGGCCTTTAAAGCATCTCGATCCAAATCATCCAAGGAGGTAATCTCGATGTTGCGGATGGAGTGATTTTCCAGGCCGGCATTAAAGAGTCCCGCCGGGTCCGGCAGCTCGGAGCCCCGGAAAAAAGTGAGGCAGGCCTTCTTCAAAAACGCGCCGATGGAACACACACGCTTCACGCCCGAGTAGCACAGCATGTTGGTGTTAACAGACTCCGTCAGATCCGGCTCCCAGCGGAACACCAGCTCGCGCAATTCCTCGCAGAGCGGACGCGAAAAGTCGGGGCAGGTGGCCAGCCACTTGTCCGGTTTCTTGGTGCGGGAGCGACGAACATCCATCGCCGCGTACCATGAAGCGATCTTCGATGAGCGCCATGGGTTTTGCCATCAGCGGATTACAAACACGGGCATTGCTTTGCAATCCCTGCCCATGGCAAACTTCTGAGCGAATCAACTCCCTCATGACTCAAGCCATCAGCGTCCGGTGCCAGCATTGCGGTGCGCCCTTGCAAATTAGCGAGTCGCTGCGATTCATCACCTGCGGCTACTG
>JAQGPI010000109.1 GCA_028293175.1 Verrucomicrobiaceae bacterium
CCAGCTTGCGCGAGGAATCATTCAAGCCAGCTCCCAAGAAGTCCATTGTGCTACGCATGATCAACAACCTCATCGGAGTGGTCAGTGGCGACGATGGCATGAAAACAGAGGCCTTGCCCTACCTGAATTTGATCCTTGAAATCGATCCGGGCTCATGGCGTCAACGCGGTCAGCGGGCCATGATCCGCATGCGAGCCAAGGATGTTGATGGTGCCCGCGACGATCTGCGCAATATCCTCGACAATCCGCCTTCAGAAATGGATGAGGAGCAGGTGCAGCAACTGCGGCACCTGTTCCAAAATTTGGGAGAGGCGCAATAAGGCGTCCTACTCCCAGCCAATCCGTTCCTTGTTGGCCAAGTAAATCAGTCCCACTAGGCGCGCCTGCATTACCACGATAAACGCAGAAAAAATCGCAGCACCAGCCCAAGCGCCGATGCCGTAGGAGACAAACATGCTGTACCCCGTGCGAAAGCTCAGCGGCACCAGCATCAGGATCACGCCAGCCAGCGCATAGCTGCTGCCACTCTTGAAGATGGCGGGAAGTACATGCTGGGGGAGAGCGCCCTGAGTGCCGCCAAAAACAACGGTGCCCATCACCGCCATGCAAAAGTATTCACAGCCGAGGGACGCTAGCAAAGTAACCAGTGGCTCCTTCCAAGACTCAAAGGGTGAGACCATAAAGACTGCCAAGATAGCCGGAGCCCATGAACAGAGCGATACTAGGGCGAGGTTGCCTAAATCAGCCCACATGCCTTCCGCTCGCAGGCCGCTGCTCTGGCCGATGTCCTCACCATAACCAGTCAGCGTGTTTTCGACAATGGTCAGATAGCTACGAACCGTCACTGCCAGCAGCACGCCGGTGCAGTAGATGATGCCTTTGTTGATGTATCCATTGCCCAGCAGCCACATCGCCGCAATTGCGCAGGCCGTGACGAACAACCACCAGCCAATACGGCGAAGAGGAAAGGTCAGCGCATCTACGAAAATACTGACAAGGGAGGAGGATTGCGCCTGTTCTTCGGACATGGCGCTCAAGATTAAGAACTCGGTGCTAAAGATCAAGCTCGTATCATGGCCTTGGACTCTTCTCGTCACTTCGCCCAAGCAGGCCAGTCCGTCTCGAAACTCATGGTATGCTTCGTCAGCGGATGCTGGAAACTGAGCTTCCATGCATGCAGGCACAGCGGTTCGTCCTGAAGATCGAGCGTCTGCTTGTCGCCGGTTCGGCGGTCCGGTAGATAAGCTTGATCCTCGACCACGGGGTGGCCGAACTGCCAGAGATGGACACGAATCTGATTGGTGCGACCAGTGATGGGACGGGCTTCGAGAATGGCGGTTCCATTTTCATCACGACGCAACACCTTGAACTCCGTACGTGCTTCCTGGCCCTGATCTTCATCGATGCTGCGTGATCCCGCATATCCCGGTTCATCGCTGATGGGAGCTTCGCAGACAAACTCGTCCTCCGCAGGATGGCCTTGCACGCGCACGAGATACACTTTTGTCACGCCGCCCTGCGCGAATTGATGCTGCTGGAGCAGACCGGCGAAATGCCGGGTGCGGGCGCAAACGATGAGGCCGGTGGTATTGGCATCTAGGCGATGCGAAGGGCGCGGCTTCTGTGGATGATACAGGGCATTGAGCATCCATTGCAGGGTGTGGCGGTTGAAGCGACCGCAAGGATGCATCGGCAGCGGCGCAGGTTTCTCCAGCACCAGCACGGCTTCGTCTTCGTGCAGCAGCCTAACACCCGCATTCACTTCCGGTTCCGTGATGCCCGGCTGCAATTGCAGGAAGCGTCCCCCGCTGCGCACCACCTGCAAAGCGCCCACAGGTACGAACTGCTCGGTGAGGATGCGGTTCTGCTCGCAGCGGTGGAGCCACTCCTCGCGGCCCACATGGCCCAGGATGCCGCATAGGAAATCAATCATCGCGGCCCCATCGTGGGCCGGTGGCACGGTGAGCGGGCGATGGTTATCATAGGGCTGGCTGCCAGGCAACGGTGTAGTGAGACGACGCAGCTCCTCATGCCGTGCAGCAATGTTTTCGCGCATCTGCTCCTCGCTGGTCTTGAAACAGTACGGACAGGTGCGGCCCGCCTCATAGCGCGCATCGAGCTGGTCTTCAGCGCTCAGCGGCGTCTGGCAATTGAAGCACTGGGTGGACTCTGTTTCGCACAGGCCGGGGTCAACGCCCACCCGTTGATCAAACACAAAGCACTCACCGTCATAATGAGCACCGCCGCATTCTTCGAAGTAGCGCAGGATGCCGCCATCGAGCTGGTAGATGTGTTGGAAGCCTTCGCGTTCCATGAAGGGCGCAGCCTTTTCACAGCGGATGCCGCCGGTGCAGAAGGTCACGATCGGCTGGTTTTTTAAATGCTCTGGCAGGCGTCGAACAGCTTCAGGGAAATCTCTGAAACTATCGACACCAATGGTCACCGCGTTGCGGAAGGTACCCAGCTTCACTTCGTAATCATTGCGCGTGTCCAGCAGTGTCACGGGCCGGCCTTCGTCCAGCCACTGCTTCAACTCTTTGGCTGAAAGTCGGGGTGAGGTATAGGTGCCGGGATCGATGCCTTCCACGCCGAAGGCAATGATCTCCTTTTTGATACGCACCAGCATGCGGTTGAAAGGCTGGCCGTCGCTGGGGCTGAACTTGAACTCCATCGTCTCCAGGCCGGGGATCTGGTGCAGTTCCGCCAGCAGCGATTCCACCTCTGCCTGACCACCAGCAACGAACAGGTTTACCCCCTCGGTGCTCAGCAAAATGGTGCCCTTCAGCCCCCACCCTTTGCACAAGGCAATCAGGCGCTCGCGCAACGATTTCAAATCGGTGAGACGGGCGAATTTATAGGCGGCGAGATTGGTGATCGCGGTCATGAGGGGGCGCGCATCATAGCCGCTTTCCGGTAGGTTTCCAATGAAGATCAGCATCGAAACGGGACCGTGGTTGCCAGCCATCGCGGGAATCGCTATGCTCCGCGCCATGATCCGCCTCCTCCTCATCGCCAGCATCTGCCTCCTCGCTGGCTGTCATGCCTTGAAAAACCTCATGGCTCATAAACCAAAGAAGGAAGAGGACACAAAAGAGGCCAAGCAGCTCATGGTCGGAACGATTGAGCTGGTGAATCCGGAGCAGCGTTTCGTGCTAATTCGCACCATTGCCCATTTGATGCTGCCTGTGGGTACGGAGCTGTTCAGCCGGGGGCCTGACGGGCAAACAACAAAGTTGAAGGTGACGCCCGAGCGCAAAGGCACCTTCCTGGCTGCGGATATTGTTTCCGGCTCGCCGCAAAGTCAGGATACCGTGCTATTCCAAGCTCCCAGCAGCGCGCCCCCCGCCTTGAATGGCGACAAGCCGGTGCGTGGCGATATCACCGATATGCCTCTCGCTCCCTTCCCTCCCTATCAGCCACCGGCTACGCAACCAGCGAGCTCTGAATTCCTGCGTCCTATCCCGCCCCAGCCTCCTCTTCCTACCCAGCCGCCACAGTAAGCCATGCTGACTGAAACCGAAGCCCGCGACCATGTTTTGAGTCGTATCACGCCCGGAGGGAGCGAAGACATCTCTCTTTCCACCTGCCTTGGACGGCATGCAGCGGCGCATGTGCTGGCCTCGATTTCTCTACCGGGGTTCGACAACTCGCAGGTGGATGGCTACGCTCTACGAGCTCAAGATGGCACGAAAGGCGCACGGTTAAAGGTAAACGCCGAGCAGCCCGCAGGCGCTGACCTGCACCTTGCTGTGCCACCCGGTGAGGCAGTTCGCATCTTCACCGGCGCACCCATTCCGCAAGGAGCAGATGCGGTCATCATGCAGGAAGACGTGAGTACGAGTGATGGTGCCGTCGTCATCAATGAGGCCGTGGTACCCGGCGAAAATATCCGCCGCACCGGCCGTGATTTGTGCCGTGGTCAAAAGCTGCTGCGACCAGGACAGCGCATCACCCCCGGCATTATCGGTGTGCTCGCTTCGCAAGGCCTGAGCACCGTCTATGTGTATTGTCTGCCAAGGGTGGCGGTGCTCAGCACTGGCGATGAGCTTGTTGCTCCGGGCCAGCCATTGCAACCAGGCCAGCTTTACAATAGCAACGGCCCCATGCTCATCGGCCTGCTGGCCAGTCTCGGCCTCACGGATACGGCCATTCATCATTGCCCGGACAGCCTTGAAGCGACCACCCATATCATCGACAACCTCGCTCAAAGCTTCGATGCTATCATCGTTAGTGGCGGGGTAAGCGTCGGCGATCACGATCACATCAAGCCTGCGCTGAAGGCGCTAGGCATGCCGCCTGAGTTGTGGCGGGTGAAAGTGAAGCCCGGCAAGCCCTTCCTTTTTGTGCATCGCACCGAACCGCGACCGCTATACGTTTTCGGCCTGCCCGGCAATCCGGTGTCGGCTTTCGTCACCTATCAGCTCTTCGTTCGTGGCGCTCTGCTCAAGCTTATGGGAGCAGCAGAGCATGCGCTCCCATCTGTTGAGGCCGAACTGGCCGAAACAATGGAAAACGATGGTGACCGGCCGCATTACTTTCGCGGCCTGCTTGGGGGCGGTCGCTTTAAGCCTTTGGGCGTGCAGGCAAGTCATGCGCTGTTTGGTCTCAGCCAGAGCAATGCAATGCTGCGTCTGGAGCCTTTCAGTTCAATTAAAGCAGGCACACGTGTTACCGTGTATCCCTTCTAGGCCATCTTCTTGATCTGCTGGTACCAATACGGCTCCACGAAGCGGATGCTCTTGATGCCCAGGTTCTTTTTTAGGACTTGCCGCACGATCTCGCGGCTCAATTGCGCGCCCTCGGGAAGCTGCTGGCGAATCGCTTCCGTCAAGGCTTCAAGCCCCCAGCGCAGGGTGCCAGGGGGAGGTCGTGATCCAAGAACCCGCCGTGCTTTGTCCGCAAGCAGGGCATGGTCATATTGCCCCACTTTATGCTGATGCGGGCGATCAAAAATGGCGCCATGCACGCCATGCGATTTCATTCTAGCCAGCATTCCGTCCAGAGACTTGAGCGTGAGGCCTGTGCGAAACAGCACGCTGTCCACTGGCGTGCCGCTTGCGAGAAGTAACAGAGCATGAGCGCGTTTACGGGCTCGCGCGCTCTGAAAGCCATCGTGGCTGAGGCCCTCCAAGGTGGCGATGTCCTTTGCGGGCAAGGACAGACGGGGGCGGTCTCCGGGAATGTGAGTCTTCATAGGAACGACAAGAAATTTAAAAGATAGTGACTCTGTAAGCAGCATCCCTGCCAGCGCAGCATAAAGTCCAGGGGCGATTTTAAAGTTAAAATGTCGTCCGGTTTTGCCTCCCCATGCGGGATGGGTTTTGATCGAGCCATGAATTCACAAGACACCCAGGCAGCCCAGGTCTTCCTCAGCCACCACGATTTCGTGCGTGGCGTTGCCTTGAAGTATGCCCCTTGGCCAGGCCTGATGGATGACATTGCGCAGC
The DNA here is from genome assembly GCA_028293175.1 of Verrucomicrobiaceae bacterium. GTDB lineage: Bacteria > Verrucomicrobiota > Verrucomicrobiia > Verrucomicrobiales > Verrucomicrobiaceae > CAINXC01. The sequence goes on from JAQGPI010000109.1 coordinate 5,448, forward strand.
AGGTCTTCCTCGAATTCATGAACAAGGAATCGCGCTGGGACTTGAGCCAGGACGCGCGGCCGTTGCTTGCCACCATGACCCGCCACGTGGCCATGCGCCTGTGGCGTGAACGCACCCGTGATCAGCCGGAAACGGTGCGCAAACTAGCGGACCACATTCGTCTTCTTGCCGAAGAACGCGAGACTCCGCCGCACTATGAGGAAGAAATCAGCGTGCTGCGTAACTGCCTGCAAAAGCTGCCGGAGAAGAGCCGCGAGCTAGTGAACCTATACTACTACAACGATGTCGGAACGCCGCAGATTGCCAGCCAGCTTGATATGAAGTCGGACACTGTATGCCGCGCGCTCTCCCGGGTGCGCGATAAGTTGCGAGAATGCATCCAGCGCTCTATGACTGAGGGAGGCCCCACCCATGTCTGAAGCTCTTTTCGACCGTGAAGTGCTGATCCAGCACTATGTTGAAGGCACTCTCACCGATGTGGAGGCCGCGCATCTGCACGAGCTGCTGAAAACCGATGCCGCCTTAGGCGAGCGCCTGTTGGATCATGTTTCCATGGATGCCATGGTGCGCTCCACCAAGGAACTAAAAACTCTGCAACTAGTGCGAGCCCCGGCTCTGCTGCCCAAACGGCGCTTCAGCTTCGTTGCCCTCTCCGGCGTGGCGGCGGCAGCTGCCTGCATCACTTTGTTAGGCGCTTGGATATTGCGTCAGGCGGTTGACTCGAAGGCTTCGAGCTATGAGGCCACAACGGCCTCCGTGGCAGTGCTTACGCGCGGGGTGAACCTGGAATGGGAAACGGATTCCATTGCGCCTATGGCAGGCTCTCCGCTGTCGCCCGGCTGGTTGCGCTTGAAGTCAGGCCTCGCTCAGATTGAATTCTATCAAGGCGCACGAGTTCTCATTGAAGGCCCTGCTGCTTTGCAACTGGTGTCTTCCGGCGAAGCCTACTGCACGGCTGGTAAGCTCAGCGCCCATGTGCCGCCACAGGCCAAGGGCTTCCGCATCAACACGCCGGAAGGAACCATCGTCGATCTCGGCACCGAGTTTGGGCTCGATCTTAACGATGCGTCTTCGGAAGTGCATGTGTTCAAAGGCGAGGTAGAGCTGCACCGGCCAGCGTCGCCCATGCAATCGGTGAAGGAAGGCCAGGCCGCCACCTTTGCCGCGCCCACCATGCTCGCGGCCAATGTAGCAACCTTTGCGTCGCTCAACGATCTGGTGGAACGTACCGCCGTTTCCCAACGCTCGCAGTTCCAGCGCTGGCAGGCCGCAAGCACTGGCTGGAACAACGATCCCAGCCTGCGCCTGCGCTTCGACTTCCAGGACAACGTCGAGTCACGCTCCTTGCAAAATCTAGCCCGCCAGGGCGAGGCTGTTCCTGATGGGAGTATTGTAGGCGGTGCCTGGACCGAAGGCCGCTGGCCCGGCAAACGAGCCCTTGAATTTCGCAACGTGAGTGACCGGGTCCGGCTCAGTCTCCCGAGCGATGCCGAATCACTAACGATGGCGACATGGGTGCGCGTCAACGGCCTCGACCGCGCCTTCAATTCGCTCTTCATGTGCGAAGGCTGGGGCGGCGGTAAGATCCATTGGCAGATCACCCGCGAAGGCAGGGTGCGCCTTGGTATTTCCAGCCGTGACAGCAAACCCCACGTTGACTATGACACCCCGCCGCTTTTTACCGCCGAACGGTTTGGCCAATGGATGCACCTCGCTGTCGTCTTCGATCCCACAGCAAAAGAAGTGCGCCACTATGCCAATGGCGAAGTGGTGGCAAAGCTTCCTGTGAAAGCGCTGTTTCCCCTGCACCTGAGCATGGCGGAACTAGGAAACTGGAATGATGGCCACGTGCAGCGTGTAGCCATCCGCCATCTCAGCGGTGCCATGGATGAGTTTTCGCTCTATACACGTGCACTGGGCGATGCAGAATTAGCGGAGCAGTGTCGGGATGGGAGCCCAGAACAGAGGTAAGCAATCGGTTCAATATGAACGTCCTGCAGGTTGTGATGTCAACGAACCGAATCAGTTCCTCATTCACCCCATGAAGTTCATCACTCTCCGGCATCTAGTCCTAACCTTGCTTTTCATCACTGTCTCCACCCACGCTGCGGACGCCCCGCCTAATGACACCGTGCCGCTGAAGTACATCGACGCCCTGATGGCCTATGAAAAGGTTAAGTCATCATATCCTGAGATCAGCGCCGTCGTAACTGCGATTCAAATAGGCAAAAACACCATCGTCCTGGACACATCTGATCCGCGCGCCCAGGAGGTTCGCCAGCGGCTGACAGCCATCGACATCAAGCCAAAGTCAATGGTCCTGAGCACCACGATTGTGGAGACCGATGAAGCTCACGCACAAAACTCAACCCTGGATCCATTGGTTGACAAGATCCTGTCACGTCCCACCGCATTCGTGGAAGAGGGCAAGCCAACCGTGATCTACTCCAAGCGAGGGAAGGATGGCAAGATCCTAAAAGTGATTGTCATCGGCAGGTCAATTGCAGAAGCGGAAAGTAAGTAGCAAGCAATGGGACGGCTGGAAGCATGTGCGACCGTGAAGGATTTGCCATCCTGGCACGTATGGTATTTGTATCCCACCCTCGCCTTGTTTTGACCCGCTTCACCCCGATTTCCCGCCGCACCATGCTTCGTGGCATGGGCGCTACTCTTGCCCTGCCATTCCTTGACGCCATGCGGCCGCTGGGACGGGCGGCGGCGGCCACAACCTCCCCTACCCGTCTGGGTGTGCTGTTCATGCCTAATGGAGTGCGCCAGGATGCCTGGACACCGACGGGCGAAGGCAAAGATTTCCAGTTCTCCCGCTTGTTGCAGCCGCTGGAGCCGTTTCGCAAAGACATTACGGTAGTGACGAACCTGGGAAACAAAGTCTCCGAGCATGGCGATGGCCACTATGCCAAGACCGCTAACTGGCTGACTGGTACGCCCATCACCAAAACCACGGGCAAGGACTTGCACTGCGGTATCTCCATGGACCAAGTGATCGCGGCCAAGAACGGTCACCTCACCCGCCTGCCTTCGTTGGAACTGGGCACAGAACCGATCATGACCGGTGTGGACCGCAACGTGAACTACACGATGCTTTACGGTTCTCATATCGCCTGGCGCACTCCCACCTCGCCGCTGCCCTCAGAGATCAATCCGCGCTTCGTATTTGATCGTCTGTTCCGCGACAACAAGGAACAGCGTCGCGCCCAGGCCCTGGAAAACAAGAGTGTGCTCGACCTCGTGCTCAGTGATGCTCAATCCCTGCGCAAGAAGGTGGGCAACGAAGACCGCCAGCGTCTCGACGAGTACCTTGACAGCGTGCGCAGCATCGAGCAGCGCATTGATGCCGATATCGCCCGCGTGGCCTCTGGTGAAAATCTTGATCCCGCCATGAAGGAGGCCATCGGCGGCATAGATCAACGCATCTGCAACGTCATGAAGGACGTCGCGCCCGGCTCGCGCATGCGGCTAGACCATACCGAACATTCTCGCCTGATGATGGACCTCATGACCATGGCGTTCTGGACTGACAGCACGCGCGTAAGCACCTTCATGTTTGGCTGGGCGGTGAGCAGCAAAAACTTCAGCTTCATCCCCGGCGTCAGTATCAATCACCACGATTCCTCGCACCATGGGGGTAGCGACTCCAAGCTGGAGCAGTACGAGAAGATCTGTCGCTGGCACGTGGATCAGTTTGCCTACCTACTGGATAAAATGCGCAACATCAAGGAAGGCGACGGCACGCTACTCGACCACACCATCATGATGTTTGGCTCCAGCATCCGCGACGGCAACAGCCACAATCCGCACAACCTGCCCATCGTGCTCGCCGGCCACGGCGGTGGCCTTGAAGGTGGGCGTCATTTGCAGTACCAGAAGGACACGCCGCTGTGCAATTTGTACCTCACCTTGCTGAACCGCGCGGGCGTCAATTCCCAGTCCTTTGGCGACAGCACCGGATTGCTGGCCGGAGTATAGGCGCAGACTTCCATGGCTAGAATGTGGGTGTCACCTCTGTTGTGAAAACGGCATAACCATGCCATCGTTGATTCATGATTTCCCCTGCCCCAGGCGCTTCTTTTGCCGCCGCGCTTCTGGCGGGCGGCAAGTCCGTGCGAATGGGGACGGACAAAGCGCTCATTCGTTGGATGGGCGATGATCTCTGGCGGCATCAATTGACCAAGGTGGTGGAATTGGAACCAAGCCGGGTGCTGCTGTCCTGTCGGGCTGAGCAAGGTTTGCTCCCAGGCCCTGGGGTCGATTTGCTGCTTGATCCTGTTGATGTGGACGAGGGTCCACTGGGGGCCATTGTGCGTTGCCTTCGTGCCGTCGAAAAACCCTTGCTAGTGCTAGCGGTGGACTTGCCCGCGATGACGGCGGAGTTCTTGCGGGAGCGTTTGCTGACTGGGTTTGATGGTTCCAAAGGATTGGTGTTCCGCACCTCACAGGGATTGGAGCCGCTCGCCGCTCTTTACACCCCTGCGGTGCTTCCGCTTTTGGAGGAGGCACTCGCGGCAGGCAAACTCGGATTGCAAGACGTTATCGGCAAAGCCGTGGAAGCGGGGCTGATGTCCGTGGTTCAGGTGCGATGGCAGGAGCAAACTTACTTCCGCAATGCCAATACGCCGGAGGACCTCACTCGAATCGCCGACGACGCCTTTGCTACGCCTGTGCAAATCAGGCGTGTGCAACGCAATGCGGAAGCTGTGATTCAAGAGGACGTGGTGGCACGCGAGGAGCCGCTAGAGATCCGCGTCGAAGGCCGCAGCGTAGCTGTGGTGATGCGTACACCCGGCCATGACCGAGAACTGGCGGCGGGCTTCCTGGTGAGTGAAGGTGTCGTGCAAAGAGCACGCGACATTCTGGAAATATCGCAGTGTCCAAGCACCGGTAATAAGAAGGGCAACGTGGTTGAAGTGCTGCTCGGCGGTGCCGTGGTTAACTGGGACTCGCTCACTCGCCATGTGTTCAGCGCATCGAGCTGTGGCCTGTGCGGCAAGACCAGCATCGATTCGGTGTTCCAGCAGTTCGCTCCCGTTACTGCCGACTGGCGGATCGCACCCGACCTGCTCTGGACATTGGCAGATAAACTCAAAGCCACGCAGGCCACCTTCAGCAAGACCGGCGGGCTGCATGCCTGTGCCCTGTTTGATTTGGCAGGCAATCTCGTCGCCGCGCGCGAGGACGTGGGAAGGCACAACGCCCTGGACAAGGTTCTTGGCCACGGACTGCTGAACAACCTGCTGCCGTTTAACAATCACGTGTTGTTTTTAAGCGGGCGTATCTCGTTTGAGATGATGCAGAAGGCTCTGGCCGGCGGGGTACCGCTTGTAGCCGCCATCTCGGCTCCCAGCAGTCTGGCGGTGGAGTTTGCCGAAGAATCAAACCAGACCCTGGTGGGATTTGTGCGCGAACCCACCTTGAACGTGTACGCGCACGGGCGGCGACTCACAGCATAGCTATTCCCCATGCCCGCTTACTTCGACTATAACGCCACCACTCCTCTTAGCGATGCGGCACGGGAGGCATGGCTCAACGCCAGTACTCATCACTGGTACAATGCTTCGAGCTTGTACCGCGAAGCAGGCTTTACTTCACAGAAACTCGATGCCGCCAGAGAGCGGCTTGCAGATCTGCTTGGGTGCGATGCTGGGCGCATCGTCTTCACCTCGGGGGCGAGCGAATCCAATAACGCCCTGTTCGCCTCGCTGCCTGCGGGGGAACAAGTAGCGATTAGTGCCATCGAACATCCCAGCGTGCGTGAAGCAGCGCGCGAATGGACGAAGAAGCCCGTGATCGAGATTCCCGTCAACGAGCAGGGCGTCGTGGAGTTGGAGGTTGTACTTCAAGTGATCAAGGACTCGCGCCCCCCGTTGATTTCCGTGATGGCCGCGAACAACGAAAGTGGCACAATCCAGCCATGGCGGCGTATCGCCAATCTCTGTGAAGAACATGGCGTTGCCTTCCACTGCGATGCGGCCCAATGGATCGGCAAGCAGGATTCAAAAAGCCTTGGCCGTTGCAGTTACATCACCGGCAGCGCCCATAAGTTTGGCGGGCCAAAGGGGATTGGTTTCCTTGTCTTGAGAGATGAGGTCGAGCCGCTGTGCTACCTGCGAGGCGGCCCTCAGGAGAATGGGCGGCGGGCTGGAACAGAGAATTACCCCGCTATCGAAGCCATGGTGACGGCCCTGGAATCCATCAGTGCCTTGCTACCTCAGACGGAGGAGAAACAAGTTCCGCTGCGGGACGCCTTCGTGGACTCCCTGCGCTCTTCGATGCCGGAGCTTCGGGTGATCGGCGAAGGCGTTCCGCGTTTGTGGAATACCGTGCTCATGGTCATGCCGCGACACGACAACTTGAAATGGCTCACACGGCTTTCGCGGCTTGGCTTTGCCATCTCCACCGGTTCGGCATGCAGTTCAGGCAAGGAGGGCTCCTCAGTGGTAGTTACAGCCCTGGGCGCGAGTTGGGAGGAACTCAAACGTGTGGTGCGCATCAGCGGGGGCTGGCACACGACGCAGGCCGAGTGGCGGGCGTTGGCGGAAGCCTTCCAAACGGTCAGTACGGATCTAGATGCCGGTGGCCCTGGTAAGGCGGCCTTGCTTTTCACCTAACAATCCGATGGCCTCAAGTGCATAGCCCTGCAGCGGTTACCGCTGTTTTTCGATCTCGATATCCACAAACTTGCCCGCAATGCCCCAGGCCAGATCCTGGCGAGGCAGGATGCCGTCACCGCCCGCGTAGAATTTGCTCAAGACAACGTAGTTGTCGCGATGAATGCCTTTCGTGCTGTTCTTCGAAAGCAAATCCGCAAGGCCCAGTCCCAGAGAGCCAACGATGCCTTCACGCTCTTTAATATGGGCACGGTACTGGCTTTCGGTGGGATTGGTAAAAGCGAGCAGACCGATGATGACGAGAAGCAGGAGGGCAGAGACTTTCATGAGCTGAATCGATACCTCAATGGGTGATCAATACAAGACGCCTTCACATCGCCACAATCCCACGCCGGATCGCTTCAGCCGTTGCCTGCGCACGATCGTTCACCCGGAGCTTGTCGAGGATGCTGCTCACGTGACGTTTGACCGTGTCTTCAGCGATGCCGAGAGCAGCACCAATCTCTTTGTTAGCCTTGCCTGCGGCCACGAGCGCTAAAATCTCGCGTTCGCGAGGGGTAATCTCGGGCTCGGCGAGCATGCCAGTAAGGCGGGTTTCGATCTCA
>JAQGPI010000130.1 GCA_028293175.1 Verrucomicrobiaceae bacterium
GGAGATCCCGGGCAATGTGAGCGAACAGATCCGCCGCGCCTGGAACCTGCTTTTTGGCAAGCCGCCCGCTGAGTCGGATGTGACCAGCAGCCTGTCTTACCTTGACCTGCAAACCAAGGCACTGACGCAGTATCATCACGACATCCAGCACCCCAAAGGCGCACCCAAGCCGAATCCACCGCAGGAGGCGATGGCGAGCTTGTGCCAGATTCTGTTCAGTTCGAACAGGTTCCTTTACATTGAGTGACGGAACCGCACCATGCGCATCTGGGACCTCCATACTCACTTTCCCACCAGTAATGGTCTGGCGTCTGCAGAGCAACGCGCGGAGAAACTGCTGCGGTGCGCGGACCGCATGGGCATTGAGCGGCTGTGCCTTTACATGGGCTTCCCCTGGTCGCAGGATCCGTCGCCGGAGAAGTTTCGGGCGGACAACGACCAGGTGATGAGTGTGCTGAAGAAGTGGCCGGACCGGTTGCTGGGCTTTGTGTATGTGAATCCCAAGCACGTGGACCCAAGCCTGGCGGAACTGGAACGCTGCATTGCAAACGGCCCTATGGTGGGTATCAAGCTATGGGTGGCGCAGCATTGCAACACGCCGGAGGTGAAGCGCATCGCGAAGCGCGGGCACGAGCTGAAGGCTGTGGTCTTCCAGCACACGTGGATCAAAGCAGGTGAAAACTACGCGGGTGAATCCACACCGATGGAACTGGCAGAGCTGGCGCAGGGCCTGGGCGGCAAGCCCATCATCTGCGGCCACACTGGTGGCGACTGGGAGAAGGGCATCCGTGCGATTGCGCCGGTGCCCAATGTGTTCGCCGATCTCGCGGGCTCTGATCCGGTGGCGGGCTATACGGAGATGGCGGTGCGGGAACTGGGGGCGCAGCGCATCATCTATGGCAGCGATGCCTCTGGCCGCAGCTTCTCCTCGCAGCTCGCAAAGGTGCATGGTGCAGACATTCCAGAGGCTGCAAAGCGGTTGATTTTTGCTGAAAATCTCATCGGACTACTCGGCCCCATCATGCGGGAAAAAGGCATTAAGTTCTGATCTCATGATTCCGCGTCGCGACTTCCTCCTCACTACTTTGGCTGCGACTGCCAGCGCTGCGCTGGCGTTGCACGGTGAGGCTTCGAGCACTGAACTCATTGATGCAAACGTCTGGTTGGGCCGATGGCCCATTCGCGACCTGCCGCTGGCCGAGCCTGCTGCGCTCGCCGCGAAACTGAACGCCAATGGAGTGACGCGCGCCTGGACTTCTTCCTTTGACGGGCTGATGCACAAGGATATCGCTGGAGTGAATGCGCGATTGGTCGAGTCGTGCCGGGCGCATCCGATATTTGAGCCCTTCGGCCTCATCAACCTGACGCTTCCGCGCTGGGAGGCAGATATTGCAGAGTGTGCAAAGCATCGCATGCGCGGCATCCGGCTCGTGCCTGCTTATCATGGGTACAAGCTCGACGATGCAAGGTTTGTCGAAGCGCTGAAGCTGGCCGCCTCGCAGCGGCTGGTGGTGCAGATCAGTTGTGTGCTCGAGGATGAGCGCACCCAGAATCCGCTCATGCGCGCCGCGCCGGTGGACGTGTCGCCGCTCGCAAAGGCGCTGAAGGCCGCGCCGGGCGCACGGGTGATGCTTCTGAACTGGCTGCAAAGCATGGCGAGCAAACCGGTGCTGCTCACTTTGGCGGACACGGAGGTGCTGTTCGATATTGCCATGCTGGAGGGCATCGCGGGGATCGAGGGAGCGCTGGAAAGCATCTCCGCCGAGCGGCTCTGCTTCGGCTCCTACGCACCGGTCTTTTATCACGAGGCCGCGAAGCTGAAACTGCGCGAATCCGAGCTCAATGCCACCCAGCTTACCGCCATCACTCATGAGAATGCTAAACGTCTGTTGTTTGCTTAGCGGGTTCGCCGCAGCCTTTGGTGCGGAGCCGATGAGCTTTCCACCAGTGCCCGCCACGCCGCCCGAAAAAGCAGAGGCGACCTTTGAAACGCTGCATGGCTTTCACATGGAACTGCTCGCCGCCGAGCCGCAGGTAACGGATCCGGTGGCGCTCGCCTATGATGCGGATGGCAACGCTTATGTGGCCGAGATGAACGACTATCCGTACACGGACAAGGCGCACCACAAGGCCAGCCAGGAAAACCCCACGGATGCGCCTATCGGCAGGATACGGCTGCTGGCAGAGGCCGATGCGGAGGGACATTTCAAGCGCAGCACGGTGTTTGCCGACGGCCTTTCATGGCCGACGGGCATCGCCTGCTGGAAGGGAGGGATCATCGTCACCGCGACGCCGGATGTTTGGTACCTGAAGGACACCAATGGCGACGGGGTGGCGGATGTGCGGAAGAAGCTGATTGCTGGCTTCAAGAAGCTGAACGTGCAGGCGGTGATGAACAATCCGGTGTGGGGCCTGGACAACAGGCTCTACCTCGCGGGCGGCAGCAATGGCGGAGAGATCGCCACACCCGGTGGCAAACCGCTGGCCATGCGCCGTGCCGATGTGCGGCTCGATCCGCGCGACATGAGTATTGCATTGGTGAGTGGCGGCGCGCGCTTCGGCAACAGCCGCGATGACTGGGGCAACCGCTTCCTGTGCAACATCCGAAACCCCGCGCAGCACATCGTGATCGAGAGCCGCTACCTATCGCGCAATCCCTTCCTGCCAGCAGTGAGCCCGCTGGTGGATGTGGCGGAATCCGGCGATCAGATTCCGGTGCACCGGGCCAGCCCGCCGGAGGCCTGGCGCGAGCTGCGCGCGAAACGCTGGTCCGCCGATGCGACAGTGATCGCGCACATGCCGCGCAGCGAGCTGACGGGCGCGGGTGTGGTAACTTCATCAAGTGGTATCACGGTGTATCGTGGCGATGCGTATCCGCCGGAGTATCGCGGAAACCTGTTCGTAGCGGATGTGGCGGGCAATCTTTTCTACCGGCTGATGGCGGAACGCGATGGCGTATCTTTCAAGGCTAAGCGGGTGGATGGGGACCATGAGTTTTGCGCAGGGCGCGACCTGTGGTGTCGTCCGGTGAATTTCACCAACGCGCCGGACGGCTGCCTGCACGTTTGCGACATGTATCGCGAGGTCATCGAGCATCCGTGGTCGCTGCCAGAGGATATTCATGCCGCGCTGGATCTGGAGCGTGGTCGCGACAAGGGCCGCCTCTACCGCCTTGCACCACCGGGCTTCAAGCTTCGATCGACGCCAAAGCTCGGCGAAGCCAGTACGGCGGACCTCGTGGCATTGCTCGCGCACCCCAATGCTTGGCATCGCGATACGGCGCACCGCTTGTTGTTTGAGCGGCAGGACAAGGACGCGGTGCCCGCCCTGCGCGAACTGTTGAAGAACCCGGAGGAGCGGGCGCGGCTGCACGCCCTGTGGACCTTGCAGGGCCTGCAAGCCTTCTCGGAGACCGATCTCAGTGCGGTGATGGCGGATTCCGGCGAGCATGTACGGGCGGCGGCCGTGTTGCTGGCGGAGCCTCTGTTGAAGGGCTCCAAGCTTTTGCGTCAGGCGGTGCTTGGCCTTGCTTCAGACAGTTCCGCGACGGTGCGTTTCCAGGTGGCGCTTTCGCTGGGTGAGGCGATGGATGAGACGGCGGTGCCCGCGCTCGCCGCGATTGCCGAGCATGATATTGCCGATCCCTGGATGCGCACGGCGGTGCTCAGTGCCAGTGGTGCCTTCACCCCGCAGGTGGGCATGGCGGTGTTGAAACAGCCGGATTCGACGGCAGGGGCTGAGTTCTTGCGCACCGCCTGCCTGATCACTGGTGCCTCGGCCAGCGAAAAACATTGTACTCAGATGTTAGGTGAGCTGGCGCAAGCTTCGACCTCGCACCCGCTGATGACGGAAGCGGGTGCGCTTGGCATGGCTACGGGCCTGGGACGGCACGGTAAGTCGCCGCGTGATTTTGCCACGACGGAGACGACGCGCCAGTGGCTGGATACGCTGGTGGCAAAAGCGGGCGTCAGCTCCATCGAATTGTTCGCCCTGGCGGATTTCGCGGCGCTGCAATCCGCTGCGCCGCCGTTGCTGGCCCCGACCCAGCCGGATGCGCTGCGCATTGCTTTCGTGCAGCGTTTGCAGGAGCGGCGCGAGGCCGCCGTTCCCGCACTGCTGCTGGCGGCCTGGCCTGCCGCCACTCCGGCGGTACGCGAGGCCTCCGCCACCGCGCTGCTATCACGTAGGGAATGGCTTGAGGCATTGCTTGGCGCTGTGGAGAAGCAGCAAGTGAAGCCCGCGGAACTGAGTCCGGCCGTGCGTGCAGCGATCCAGCGCTCCACTGTGGCAGGCGTCCGCGAACGTGCAGCGAAGCTGCTTACAGGCACAGGCTCGCGCGTTGAAGTGCTCGCCCGCTACCAACCGGCGCTTACGCAGCAGGGCGATGCGGCCAGGGGTCACGCGGTTTACACGACGGCGTGCGCCATCTGTCATCGAAAGGGAACTGAAGGCCGCGACTTCGGGCCCAATCTGGCCACCGTAGGGGCATGGAGCACCGAGCAGTTGCTCGCTAATATCCTTGATCCAAACCGCGAAGTTTCACCCAATTTCATGCTCTATACTTTCGAGTTGAAAGACGGTCGCACACTCTCCGGCATCATCGCGGCAGAGACCGACAGCGGTCTGGTGGTGAAAGGCATGGACGGCACTGAGCAAAGCCTCCCACGCAGCGGCATCACCACACTAAAGGCCACCGGCATCTCGCCTATGCCCGAGGGGCTGGAGGCCACAGTCACGATGGAGCAGATGGCCGACCTGATGACCTACCTGCGTGATGCGCCGTGACTTGAGACTTTTCCTCCGAAGGAGCCGCTGATAAAGCAGAACTGGATGGCATTTCCTGTCAGATTGCTCTGAGCGCGGGCGTATTATTCCCGCCCATGAACCGTCCTTCGCTTTGCTCTCGTCGTCACTTTCTTCACGCCAATGGCTTCGGGCTTGGTACGCTGGCGCTTGCTTCGCTGCTGAAGCAGGACGGCCTGTTGGGCGCACCGGTGAAGCCTGTAGTAGATGCTGGCGTACGCTATGATTTGCCCCCCAAGAAGCCGGACTTCGAGCCCCAGGCCAAAGCGATGATCTCGCTGTTCATGATGGGCGGCCCGTCCCAGATGGACCTGTTTGATCCAAAGCCCATGCTGACGAAGTATGACGGCCAGAAGTTCCCTGGTGAGATCAAATACGACAACCTCGCCCAGGCCTCGTCGAAGTGCTTCGGCTCACCGTGGAAGTTCTCCAAACATGGCCAGTGCGGCATGGAATTGAGTGAATTGTTGCCCAACCTCGCGGAAGTGGCGGACGACATCACACTCATCCGCTCGATGACCTCAGGCGTGAGCAATCATGCGCAGGGCTTGTATGCGATGAACGGTGGGCGGACCACCGCAGGCCGCCCGGCGCTTGGCTCCTGGCTGACCTACGGACTCGGCAGTGAGACCCAGGACCTGCCGGCCTACATGGTGCTGGCGCACCCTGGCGGACTGCCCACTTTCCAAGGCGAACACTTCACCAATGGCTGGCTGCCCTCGTTGTTCCAAGGCACGCTCATCCGCCCTACCGAGCCGCGCATCCTTAACCTCGATCCACCGCCGTCCCTAGCCGGAACACCGCAGGCGCGGCAGCTGGCATTGTTGAAAGCCTTCAATGAGGAACACCTAGCCCAGCATCCAGGCGAGCTCGATTTGCAGGCGCGCATCGCAAGCTACGCTCTTGCCGCTAAGATGCAGACGGCAGCCAAGGAGGCACTGGATATTTCCAACGAGCCCGAGCATGTGAAGAAACTCTACGGCGTGGATGATCCGATCACCCGCGATTATGCCACCCGCTGCATCATTGCCCGCCGTCTCGTGGAGCGTGGCGTGCGCTACGTGCAGGTGCTCAACAGCGGCCAGTCCTGGGATCAGCACTCCGCGCTGATCACTTCGCTGCCAAAGAATTGCGCTGCCACCGACAGGCCGAGCGCAGCGCTTGTATTGGACCTCAAGCAGCGCGGTCTGCTTGATACCACCGTCGTTCATTGGGGCGGAGAGATGGGCCGTCTGCCGGTGCTGCAAAATGATGCAGGCCGTGAGAAGTGGGGCCGTGATCACAACACCTATGGCTTCAGTCAATGGGTGGCTGGCGGCGGCTTCAAGCGCGGCTACGTGCACGGCGAGACCGATGAGTTTGGCCACAAGGCCGCCGTTGATGAAGTGAAGCACTACGACTATCACGCCACGCTGTTGCAACTCTTCGGGCTCGATCACACGAAGCTTACGTACAAGCGTAACGGCCTCGCTGCTTCCTTGACAGACAACCAGGGAGCGAAGGTGGTGACGCCGCTGCTGGCGTGATGGATTGAGGCTGTCCTATTGGTCGTGCTTCTCAAACCAGTCTAGAATCCGTCGCAGCACGTCCTCTCGGTGGGGTAGCTGTTTGATGGGATGGCCTTCGTCGGGATAGATTACCATCTGGGTGTCCACGCCATTTTTCTTCAGTGCGCGGTAGAACATCCGGCCCATGGCCACCGGGCAGCGGCGGTCATTTAGGGAGTGCAGGATTAGGGTGGGCGTATGGACTTTGTTGGCATAGGTGAGCGGACTGTGTTCGCGCATACGCTCCGGTATCTCCCAAGGCAAGCCGCTCATGTCGTGCTCCGTCCAGCTTTGGATGTCGCTGAGATGCCACATCACGTTAAGGTCGCTTACAGAATTTTGTGTCACTGCGGCGCGAAACTGATTGGTGTGGCCCACCAGCCAGTTGGTCATGAAACCGCCATAGCTCACCCCGTATACAAACTGATGATCGCGGTCCGCGATACCTTCCTTGATCAAATGTTCGACACCGGTGAGGATGTCTTGCATATCGCGGCCACCGAAGTCGTTGCGGTTGCCGTCCAGGAATTTCAAACCGTAGCCCGTGGAGCCGCGGAAATTAGGTTGAAACACCGCGTAGCCTCGAGTGGCAAAGATCTGCGTATCAAAACCGCCGCCACCGCTTGCGCGATGATGCGGACCGCCATGGGGCACTACCAGCAGCTTGTAGGGTCGCTTGGCCACCGATGGCGGTGGCAGGGTGACCACGCCTTCGATGTCCCAGCCATCAGTGCTTTTCCAGTGCACTACCTGATCCGCAGCCCGCAGGCGGTTACCAATGAGCGGATTGGCAACCGGCAGCAAGGGACTGCGTGGCAGGGGATCAGGCTTGCCTTCAACGGCTTGCGGACCGGCGTCGAGATCCACAGTTTGCGGCTCGGTGGCAAGGCTGCGGAAGGCGTTGAATGTCACACGGTGATTATCACGCCAGCAATTGTCAGGCAGCGGAGTGTTAGGTGACAAGTGTGGCGGCACACCGGCAGCGTCCGCATGATGATCAAAGAGCACTTTTTCCTGGGCTCCATCGCTCTTGAGGTCCACCATCAGCAGATTAAACACGTCAATGTGCGGTCCTTTGTACCGTGGTGAGCTCAGGCACACGAGGCGTTTGCCGTCAGGCGATAGACGTGGCGAAAATTCCGGGCCGGGACCGCTTGTAAGCTGGGTAAGAGCGTGGTTGGCAAGGTTGATCTTCCACAGGTCAAAGTTGTGATTGATGCTGTAGCGTGCGGATTCCTGATCGGCGGTGCGGTTGGCGCACACCACCAGAAAGGAGCCATCGGGCGACCACTGCGGATCGCCGTACCAGAAGTCATCCGCTGTTATTTTGGTGATGCGGAAGGCGACCGTACCCTTCGGCTTATCGAGCAAATCGGCCACCCATATCTGCGTCGAACCGTAGCCTTCATAGCCCTCACCCTGGTCATCGCGCACCACGATAATGTTGTCGCGCTTCTCGGCTTCCGTGCGCGGATCGTGGCCCTCATCAGCGACAAAGACCAAGCGCTTGCCATCGGGCGAAAAGGCCACGCGACCATAGAATTTGTCAGTGATCACACGTCCATACAGTTTGCCTTTGCCGCCAAGAGGAACCGCTTGGCCGCCCGCCACAGGAATGAGCCAAATATCGGCGGCCGAATCCGAATAGGGCGGCACCGGATCGAAGGCCGCCGTGCCATCGGCAAAAGCGCGAGTGGAGAGAAATACGATCCACTTCCCATCCGGCGAGAGCTGCGGGCTGAAGGCGTCAGGTTCACCTGCTTCCAGGGGACGGGCCCCGCCCTGATCATCCACCCGCCATAGGGATTGTTTGAGAGATCGTGTTTGCGCATCCGCACGCTGGCGGCAGTAAATTGCAGTCCGGCCATCGCGGAGAGTGATGGCGTCCAAAGATACATCCGTCTTGTACAGGTCTTCGATCTGTGGCAGTGGCCGATCCTGGGCGAGACTTGCGGATGGGCTTGCAATAGCGGCGAGGAGGGCAAGGCAGAGGCGTGAAATCATTGAGAGCCATACGACCGGAGGCGGGTCGTTCTTCTTCTGTCCAGGTTTTATGTTAGACAGGATTTGTAATGATAAATTAAATTGACGAATTTGCGTAGGCCGACAGATTCGGCCCTTATGAAGCCCCTGGTCATCTGCCTGATGTTCGCGCTGAGCATAGTGACGGCTCATGCCAGTTATTTGCTGCGGACGGTTAGCGGCCAAACATACAAGACGTGCACCATTTTAAAGGTGGCTGTGAATGCCGTTGTCGTGCATAGCGAGAAGGGCGACGTAACTCTCCAACTGGACCGGCTGTTACCCTCAGATCGTGCCAGAATCGAGCCAGAACTGAGACGCTTGAGGGCAGAGGTGGACAAGCAAGCCGCCATTAGCGCAAAGGTCGTCGCTGCTCGGAAGGCTGCAGCACAGGCGACGCAGGCCATCGAACTGAATCCACCGGTGGACGTAACGACCGGGGACGGACACTTATATCATAGTGTGGCAAAGTTGGTAATCAATGGATCGGGCGATGAGGTCACTATCAGCAGCGATGAAGGCATCGGACGGATCCGTTTCGAAGCCCTGAGTAAGGACTGGCAGAAGAAGCTGCAGCCGGATCAGGAGCGGGCGAAGCAGGACGGTGCTGATTATCAGTGGGAGAAACGCATCAGTGATGCGCGTGCGGAAATGGACGCCAACAAGGCGAAGGCTGTGACAGCCAAGCTGTGCGGGCCGCATAAAGCAGGAATCCGCGCCTATCTGACCTCCGAACGCACGGGGGTCAAAGTATTGAGTATGGCGACCGAGGTAGTGATTGTTGGCTTACCGGAATCGTTCAAGTTTGGCAATTGGAGCGGCACATTGGTATCGAAGGGCGTGTATGCCGACCGCAAAACGAACGAAGTCTTCCAAGTCTGGGCCACGCTCAAGTAGCTTAGGACATTCTATTGGCGTCGGTGAATGAAAGATGATGCCTCTGGCCGTCGTGTACGATGACGTACGGAGACCAATGCAACCCAAGACCATACTGACGGGAAAGTGCGGCGTTGAACGCAAGGATGACAAGGCGAAGCGCAATGAGAGGGACACATGATGAGCGCCGAAGAACCGGCTGTGTAAACGCGGAAGAGCAAGCTCATGAAACGCCCCTTCCACATCCTCCTGGCTATCGGCGTTATCGCACTGCTGTGGGATGTAAAAGGACGAGCGGAGGATACGACCTTTTTTGAGACGACGATCCGGCCACTGTTGGTACAGCGCTGCCTGGGTTTGAAGGCGCGCGGCATGCTCAAGGACAGGCTAGTGGTGTGGGCCGGGGAGTTCGG
The DNA here is from genome assembly GCA_028293175.1 of Verrucomicrobiaceae bacterium. GTDB lineage: Bacteria > Verrucomicrobiota > Verrucomicrobiia > Verrucomicrobiales > Verrucomicrobiaceae > CAINXC01. Next base: position 9,662 of record JAQGPI010000130.1, read on the forward strand.
CCGTACGCCGTATGCGCAAAGCGGCGATGGTCGTGATCACAATCATAGGGGCTACTCCCTCTGGATGGCGGGCGGCGGCGTGAAGGGCGGCCTCACCTATGGTGCCACTGATGAGATCGGGCATAAGGCTAAGCGTGATCCCAT
>JAQGPI010000659.1 GCA_028293175.1 Verrucomicrobiaceae bacterium
GCGGTCAGGAGTGGCTTGTGAGATGTCGAAGATGTAACCGCCATAGAGCACGCGCGAGGTCTTGACCACGCCGCCCTCATAGTTGATCCACCCGCCGGAGACATCAATGACCGAGCCCTTTTGAGCCACCACTGAACCGCCAGTGTTGATGCTCACCGTACCACCCGCCGTGGTCAGTTCCGCCACATTGCGTTGAATCAGCCCTACGAAGCCGGAGGCATCCGCAAGCGGTGTGCCCACCCAGGAGAAACCATTGAAGGTGCCCTGCTTGCGAATATCGATGGTCAGGTCCACACCGCGCACGGAAAAGTTCTGTCGGTTGAGCGGTGAATCCGAAAACTCCGCGCCGCGCAATTGCAGCGTGAGGATGTTTTCCGTCATCGGAGCCGATACATCCGTCGTGCCCGCCACATTGATCATGGCACCAGAGCCGAGATACACTTGGCCGGCCGCCTTCACAAAATCACTGGAGGGTGCGCCGACGGTCGAAACGTAATTCCACACGCCGGAATTGAGCCAGACCCCGCCCCCAAATCCCGCTCCCGTGTTGGTGACGGGCTTCACTGCGTTGCTCCCCATGGGCAGCTTGGCCCCTGGGGCCAGGATGGTGGCGCCGGTGCTCATATGAATCACCTTTCCCTGAATACCGACCAGCGACGGCAGGGCCAATTCCGTGCCCACCACGCGCTCAGTGCTTGTCAATTCTGGGAGGATGCGGGTGACACTGTTGGTCCCCAAGGTCACCACGCCCGTGGCGCTGTAAAGGAAGGGCGCGCCTGTGGAGACATTCGCTGGATCATACCTTGGATTGCCCGTGGCTCCGTAGCTGGCAATCAGGTCCACGCGACCATTCAGCGCCACTGAAGTGCTGCTGTTGATGACGCCCATTTGGTTAACCGCCTTGCCGGTGATCGTGGCATCTGCCCGTGGGCTGTTGATGATACCAGCGTTCGTCGCCGTGCCAGCATACTCACCTGTGGTAGAGGTGAGATCAGGGTTTTTCACTGCACCTACAAACACATCGAGACCGCGCAGACTCGGGTCCTTGCTCGAATGTGCGGCCATGCCCACTTGCAGGCCTGCGGCCAGAATCGTCTGCCCGTCAGGCGTCGAAATCGTGCCGCGGTTGGTCACGTTTGCGCCGATCAGTGCCACTCGACCGCCTACGTGGTTCACAGAGGTAGGAGAGGAAAGAATGGCCCCGGGCTGCACTGTCACATCTCCCATTTTCACATTCGCAGCCAGCGCAACGCTTGCCGCCAGAGGCTCACCATCGACACCCAGCGGTACGCCATTCGCATCGACAGAAGCTGTCAGTCCTGAGAACAAGAACTGCACGTCCGGATTGTTCAACAGTCCCCGACCGGTCAGGCTCTTGTTGATCGGCAAAGCTGAGGCCACGAGGGCATGCACGCTCACCTGGCTGCCTCCGCCAAAGATAATGCCGTTCCTGTTGATAACATACACTTGGCCCGGGGCTCTAATTTGCCCCAGAATCTGCGAAGGGGAACCGGATGGGTCCCTGATCTCGTTGAAGGCAATCCATTGGCCTACGCTGCTGCCACCCGCGCTCTGGTCGAAGCTGAGGGTCGTCTTGCTCCCCACGTTCATCGTCTTCCAAGTGAGGAAAGCCTGTTGGGCAGTCTGCTTGACCGTCACATAAGCATTGCCGTTTACGTTGTTCTGCTTCACCGACGCTACTCCTGCGTCGTAGCCATTTTTGGCCCCAAATCCCGCCGCATTAGTCGCGCCGGAATTGAGCTTGAGCTCCAGCCCGCCAGGAGTCAGGCCATTCCCCACCGAAGGCAGAAGCGCACCCGGATTTCTGGGGTCGGCACCCAGGCTGTTGAGGGCTTTAGCTGCGTTGCGCGCCGCTGTTTGCAGCGCTTGCACAGACTGGATTGCCTTGGACGTGCGCGCCAGTGTGTCGCGCGCACTGATGCGAGCTTTTTCGGCCGCCGCTGAAGTGAGCGCACTGTTGCCTGGAGCCCGCTTCTGGTTCCCGTTTGTACCACCGCGCAGGATGTCACCCGCAGGCGCCTGGGAAGTCTGCTGCGCCGCCAATATCAAGGCCAGACGGCCCACCCAGCGCATGCGGGACAGAGCACGGCATACGCCTGTCTCTCCATTTGGAAGAACAACGGAAGGGTCAGAATTCCCAGATAAAATAGGGGCGAGACGATAGATCATTGTCGGTCATGCGCACACCGCTGGTAGTCGCGGATCTGCAGCGAGCTTCCTTACGATGCTATGCGCCACGGGGCTTGATCCTCTTTGTTGCAACTTCGTCACAGAGGTCCGTTAATCGTCTCGAAGGCGGCTTCTACGAGCCACCCCCAGCCCGCATTTTTCATCCCACCGCCTTTCAGCGAACCAGTGCCACTACCCCTCGTACAAAAGAACCTTCCATCCAAGGGCTTTGGAAGAAATGCACTCTGAGGTGATAACCAGTTCATTCGTGCTGAAACGTGCAGCCCCAATTCTGATCACCCCCTCTTCGGGAAAATCACGGACCTCGAGACCGTGGGTGGTGATGAGTCCTTCGCTATCGACAAGAGTGGCCGATTCGCAAAGAAGAATACCGGAAGTTTTCATGGCGATACCGCCTCCTTTCACTCCTTATTCGTCGCAACTTCGCTTCGTGCGCCTAACAATCACTCCGCATCACCTTGTATTACAGAGCATCGGGGTATGCCGCAGCTATATTTGCTTCCACCATTGTGCGATTGGTGTTCGGCCGGAAAACATGAGTCCGCTCTTCGAACTACGGCATTTTTCACCGCTTAGAGGCAAAAAATGGCGGAAGGGGTGGGAGGGCACGAAACGTATATCGAAGCCCCTCCAACCCTTGATAAATCAAGGATTCAAAGAACAGGTGAGATCGGAATGTGTACCACAGTAGTGTACCAGCGCAAATGCTTGCTCGGCCTCCTCATCAGCCGCCGCTGTGAAGTTCTGCTAATGAGATCACTCGCACTACGCTGAAGTTTAGCAGTCTGTGCAACATGCCGCACGAATGGTTCGCCGTTCACTTGGGGTTATCCGCTCGGCATCCAGTTGCAGTGACTGAAGTGATCGCTCGAAGCCAAGTAAATCCCGTCAAAATGAAGATTTTCTTTGCAGTAGAAGGGAAGAACAGGACTTCTGCATAGCAATGCTACGGTGATCCGATGGTGGCCATCAACTTTCCTCAGCATACTTTCGTGATCCCGAAAGAACAGAGGGGGCGTCAGCGCTTCGCCTCTCCGCCACTGTCCGATGACTCTGTGGATCTGATCAGCCCCCGACCACTTCTTGAAAACTTCATGCTGGTAAATTTCCGCGTCGGCGCAATGTCGAATAAACGCATCGCGTTTTGCCAGGTAAAGCAGTGCCCCAGAGATCGCCTCAGGAACCACTTCATTATGCACGATAGACTCGGGGCGAAGATCCCAAACAGGGCAAAGATCGTCAAAAATCGCTTTCAGTTCGACCTCATCAAGACCATCCCAGAAAGGGGGATCAAAGACACCCATCAGTGATTGTAGCAGACTACTGAGCCCCTCACCTCGCGGTCGGTCATCGTCTTTGGGAGTATTCATGGCTGATCAGCGGCCCTGCTTCGTTGTTTAACACCCTCAAAGGAGGTTACCTCCTGGCCTAGTAGATACATAGGGACACCGGCGCTCCATCAGGCCCTGGTACGAGCCTGCACCGCCGCACGAACTTTCGAGTAAAGAGTTTGGCATCGGCCCGTCGTGTCTTCTAAACGAACCACAACAGCGGCCTGAACCATTGCAGAATCCGCTTCCCAACTGGCCTTTCGCAGGGTCAATGCGAGCGTGTAATCATTCGCACTGTAAAGCTCCGTATGGTCGCTCCATTCAAAAACGTCTTTTTGAAGTGTTCCAAACGACCGCCTGTTAATCCCCACTCCTATCGAAGAGGGAAGATCGGGTTCCGCTGTTACCGCTTTGTTTTCTTCCTCCACACTTTCTCTTTGAAGCGCGGCTTGGATTGCTTGGGGGTCACGGTCTCCGCGAAAAAGCCTAAACTGCGCCTCCACCCCCAAATACTCCGACAAACCCCAGCGTTGGACCCGTGGAGATGTAGCAACCGACACGGTGATTCGCTTTTTTCCGCGTCCAACAGTCGCCAAATCAGCCGGAACGTGGACTCTAAAAATCGCCGTATTGTCAACGGGAATCTCGCCTTGCCAGTACAAAATCACAGAGTGTTCCTTACATTCCACCGCATTAAGGCTGGAAGGAATACCAAAGCCTACCACCGACATGTTGTC
>JAQGPI010000175.1 GCA_028293175.1 Verrucomicrobiaceae bacterium
GACCGATGGCGCTATTCATCATCGCATCGTTACTGGGTCTTCTCCGGTTAGCACCTGCGGAGAGAAAGAAGACAGTCTCGGCGTTTGATGAGTCTCTATGATAAAGCCCTTCCTACTCCTTCTACCGTTGCTCCTGTCTACCGGTCAGCTTGCCGCCGAAAAAGTGGGGCCTTGGGATCTTGATGCTCTCAAGAAGAATGTGCCCGAGATGACCTGGATTCATCAAGACCAACCGGTGCATTCGCTGACGTATGCGGGGGAGCTGTACAAAGGGAAGCCGACCAAGGTGTTTGCCTTCTACGCTTCACCAGTCACGCTAGGCGACGTGCCTGCGCCGGCGAGGAAGAAGTTCCCCGGCGTGGTGCTGATCCACGGCGGTGGCGGCACAGCGTTTGCGGATTGGGCCTTTCTGTGGGCGAAGCGTGGGTACGCGGCCATCGCGATGGATCTGGCCGGATCGCGGCCGCCAGAGCCGGTGTTTGACCCCAAGACTGGCTTGCCAGTGGGACATCAATCCGATGGGGCGAAGCGCACCCGCCTGCCCGATGGCGGACCTGGACAGGGTCATGAGGAAAAGTTCAATTCCATCGGTGGCGATACCAGTGATGACTGGCCCTTCCATGCGGTAGCGAGTGTGATGCGGGCTCATACACTGCTGCGCAGTTTTGCTGAGGTGGAGGCTGAGAATACCGCCGTCACCGGCATCAGTTGGGGCGGCTACACCACCTGCTTGATTGCCTCGCTAGACGACCGCTTTAAGGCGGCGGTGCCGGTGTACGGCTGCGGTTTCCTTCATGAAGGCGAGTCCGTGCAGAAACCGAGCATTGATGCCCTAGGCGACCGCAAGGCGTTATGGGTGAAGGAATACGATCCCGGCAGCCTGTTACCTCGCTGCCATGTTCCCATCCTCTGCGTCAACGGCACCAACGATGTCCATTACGCGCTCGACAGCTACATGAAGAGCTACAACGCCGTGCCCGGCGAGAAGCAGATGCGCATTGAACTGAACATGCGTCATGGCCATCCTCCGGGCTGGGCACCGAAGGAGATCGGACTGTTCATTGATTCCAAATGCCGTGCGGGCGTCCCTTTGCCTGTTCCCGGCATCCCGATGATCGAAGGGGATAACATCAAGGTCACCTGCCAGTCAGCCACCGCATTGAAGGATGCCAAACTGTACTACACTGTAGAGAGTGGCCTGCGCTCGGGGAGAAAATGGGTGACTGTGCCTGCGACCGTTGCGGGCACAACCATCACTGCGCCGAAGCCCCCTGCTGACGCGAATACTTGGTACATGACCATCACGGATGAACGCGATGCGATGGTGAGCACCGGGGTGCAATTCGCCAAGTGACTAACTGGCCCCTTCAATCCTGGGCCGACGGATTGGTCTCAGAAATCGCCGCCTCAGCAGCAGCTTCTTCGTGAGTGGTGGGATACACCATCTCCTTGGGGCTTTCGAGTGAAGTTTCGCGCTGATCCGCGTGATGTTCGCCCAGGCCTTCCTGCGACTGCTCCAGCTTCTGTCCTTCAGTGGAAGATGAAGTGTTCATAGCGGTATTTTGAAATCTCAGGGCACGCTTTGGCAATGCCGTTTTTTTGGAAGGCGGCCCGGGTAGGCCGCCATCGTTGCCTTGCAAGCTATTCTTCCTTGGCCACTGGCGTAGCCTCGATTTCCGCCACCACTTCGGCTTCTTCAGCGAGCGTGGTGGGATTGCCTGATACAGGGTGATGGGCTACTTCAGTCTTATGTTCCTTTTCGGCATGGACAACCTCGTCCTTGTGCTTCTTCTGCTCGGCCAGCTTGTGCTGTTCCTTGGGTGATTTGTCGCTCATAGGTAGTGAACATGGCAGGCCAGGCCATATGCACAATGCGGTGTAACCCTACTAGGCTTCGATCTTGCCAATCAAATCTGGCCGTGTGTCCTTGGTCTTGCCATTCATGGAAGCAAGGCTGTTGAGGAAGCTCACAGTGATGGTGTCGCCATTAAACTTGCAGGTGACGGTGTCGTGATGCGGTGTCTCGTAGTAGCGCCAGAGCATTTCCAGCGTGTTTGCGTCTTTCCACGCCGCTGCGCTTGCAACCTTGCTGGGAACGGGCGTTCTCGGTGCTCCACCGGCAATGAGGCGCGGAGGCGTGCCGGGCATGAGGGTTTCACCACGCTGCCATTCACCCAGGCCGCAGTTGATGACATGCTTTGTGTCGCCCGCAGTGGCGGTGAAAGTGCATACACTGTCCTTGAAGGTGATATTAGCGCTATCGATACCAAGGGTATTGGTTTCGAGCTTGAAGGTCTTCGCGGAAAGCTCGGAGGCAGTGGCCAGGATGGGCTTTCCTTGAGGTAGCGCGAGGGTCAGTGACTTGAGTGTCTTGGGCAGTGCGGACTCGGCTGCGGGCAAGGCCTTGGACTGGCAGGCCGGAAGCAGGTGCTGCCACACGAGGTCGAGCTCGCCCTGCATGTTGTTGCTTTCGCCGGTCATCACAATCACGGCATTCTGTTTCGGCAGCACGATCGTGTATTGGCCGAAAGCGCCATCGCCGCGGAAGCAGTCGTGCTGGCAGCGCCAGAACTGATAACAGTAGCCCTGCATCCAGTCGTTCTTCTCCTTGGGGCGGCCCGGCTTGTCGGCCAGGGGCTGCTGGATTTTGAAGGAGGTGGCCTCGCGTACCCACTTGGCGGGCAGGATCTGCTCGCCGTTCCACCTGCCTTTTTGCAGGTAAAGCTGGCCGAACTTGGCGAGCCCTTCGGTGGGTATGCTCAGGCCCCAGCCGCCTGTATTGATGCCAAGGGGACAAGTTTCCCAGGTCATGCCGGTGATGCCCAGCGGCTCGAACAAGCGTGGCTTGAGGAAGTCGAGAACGGTCTGGCCGGTGAGTTTGGTAACGATGGCCGAGAGCATGTACGTGGCCGTGCTGTTGTACATGAAGACGCTGCCCGGTTCATGAGTGATAGGCTGCTCCAGGAAGGCCTTCACCCAATGCTCTTGCTGAATGACGACGTGGGTAGGTTCCTTTTCATTGCCCACGGACATGCTCAGCAGGTGCTTCACCTTCAGAGAGGCGAGATTGTCGCTGACCGGTTCTGGCACATCCTGGGGGACGAAGAGGTCGTGGGTTGGAATCCCGCCAGCCCGACCATCTAAAACACCCTCTTACCCTTGGTTTTACAAGGCTAGGAGGCTGCGGGAGGGTGACTGAAGCAAAGCCATCTGGCGGATGGTTGCGTGACTAAAACGGACTGAAAAAGCCCTAAATTTAAGCGCGGGGGGGGCAGACCGGGGGGGGAGGGAGCGGCCCCAAGCTTCTTTTGTTGGAGCGTATCGCTAAACTACAAAGGGATTCAAATGCTATTCCAGTTCGACCCGCTACCTTCTTGACAGCCTCGCAATCCGTCCTCACGTACCCGGTCGCTACCAGTAGGCCAGCCTTCCGTGCCGGGGGAGGATCAGTTTCAAACGAGAGTCAAGTTCATACCCCTCAATAATCTGTGCTCCATCTAGACTATCTCAGCTCCAACTCTCCTATTGAGACGGACGCCTTTACAAAAAAGGCGTCAGGTCGGTACTACACAGGCGAATTTGTTGGCCGGCGATTGTCACGCGAGGTCGCTAAAGCATTCAGATTGACAAATACCCGGGCAGATTCTGTGAGCGTCCTTGATCCGTTTGGTGGTGACGCCCGCCTTGTTGCCTGGCTTATGGAGGAGTGGTGCGCGTTGGGATATCCAGCAGTCCAATGGAAAGTGGAGATTTGGGATCGCCATGATCTTGGATTTGTCGCAGCGGAAAATCGGCTAAAGCATACCGGTTTATCCTCATTGACTTTTCGAACAGTTGACACCTTTCGA
>JAQGPI010000413.1 GCA_028293175.1 Verrucomicrobiaceae bacterium
ATAGAGTTGCCCCCGCTCTCACCATCGTCGGCATACACTTCCACCTCAACGCCGCCATATCTTTGCGCCGGTCGAAAACGAAACCGTATGTCGTCGCCCCGCACCATGGAGGGGTGGCCGTACACCACGCCAGACTCCAGTTTGAGCAGGTCCTTTTCGGGTTTGTCACCCAGGCTGAGATCCATTTTGTAGTTCTCACCTTTGATGAGCCTCCACTCTGAATCGCGAAAGCCTTTGCTCGCTATCGAGACAGTGCCCATGCGTACTGCGCGCAAGTGCTCATGGGGCATGCTGCGGCCCTTGGCCCATGGCGAATCAAAAGTAAGCCCGGTTTCATCCAGCGCCTGAAATCCGGCGCGTAGCACGCTGCCATCATCCGCGATGATCAGCGCCGCCGGCCCGGTATCCACCGGGCTGGGCAACGGCCGGGCAAACACTATCTCCATGTCCTCGGGCTTGTCCGGCAGCATCACAGGCAAGGCATCACGGCCACCGATAAAACGCCAGCGCGGCTCCTTTCCGCCATCGCATACCACCGTGCCATGAATGTTGAAGGTGCCGGAGTGCAGGCGGTCAAACGTAGCCATGGCAGTCTCCTCGACAGGCTTGTCCGGCGTTTCAAAAATCATGCGGAGCAGGCCAGCCAAGTCTCCATGCACAGGCTCCGTTGCCCATGGTACCTTCATGGAAAAACCCTTCGTATTGAAACTCAAGAGCTGGCCGCTGAGCTTCGTACCATCGAAGTATTCGGCGGCGGGCCTAGGCTTGTCCGACTTGAGCGGCGGCGCTTCGTCCGACCACACGACAGATTGCACGGACTCCAGATCAAGGCCCGAGAGATCGCCGCCTTTCTTCCACGAGCCATCGGCAAGCTGCACGCGCGGCAGGTCTTCGGGCATGGCCTTGGGAAACTGGCCATCCCAGCGGCGCACGCATAATTCATCGACCACCCAGTTTGCACCGCGGTTTCGGATCGCGATGCCCGGCTTTGTCTCTGTAGGCTTCGCCTTCCCCACCATGGCCCATTCGAGCTTGCCGAGATCCTTGCCCCCCATGTCAAACACCTGCATACGGTTAGCGGCTTGATCCCAATAGATACGCAGCGAGAGACCCGCTTCGGAGCCCTTCAGCTTCAGCAGCGGCACAAACAGGCCGTACGTGGCCGCGCCTGCAGGAGCCGCCAGTACGACGTCAGCGCCCCAGGTTTCAATGGTCGGAGTCACGCCTGATACGGACTGAAAGCCCAGCTTAAAATTTAACAACTGTGTTGACCTCAACACGATGTCAGCCGCCATGCGCTCGGGCAACTCCATGGGCAGTTGCAGGATATCTGCCCACTTCCGGGTGGCGAGCGCGCCTCCATCCATGGAGAAGCCCGGTCCATGCCAGTCCTTCTGTCCGCAAGGGCCTGCATACAGGAGATCACCACCGCCACGCAGCCGCCGCAGGCTGCGCACCTGATCCAACGGCACGGTGAGCAACCCGTGGCGAGCGCAATGGATCTCCACCTTTCCATTCGCCAGCCTTGCCCCGTCGCCATGCACGCAGTCGCCGTTGCGAAGCAGCAGCGACCAGTGAGCATCCACAGGACCGTTTTTGTGAGGCGGGGTGAACTCCAGGAACAGCAGCCTGGACCGGTCTAGCACAGCAGGCTCAGAGACAATGGGCGTCTTCCATGTGAGCGTTGAAGCGTCCGCCGAGAGCAGTTCGCCAGCGAGCGTTTCGCCATTGCGCCAGTGCAGCTTGCCGACTGAACTGGTGGGCTCCTCGGCGAAGCTGCTACCAAAGACCATGACCAGCCCTGCTATGAAAAGGCACTGCTTCATTCCGTGCTCTGCCCTTTCATGCGCCGGTCGTGAATGGTCTTGATCCAGTCCCAGTTGCCAGCGTATTCACCCGCCGCCGCGCGCCATTTGGACCACTGGTCCTCGGTTAATACACTGTGAGCTTTGTCTTCCGGCACGCCGAGGATGAGCATTTGTGCATAGCCGGAATACAGGCCACGTTCTTCACCGTCGCTAGAGAACGAACTGGACGCATCCGGCAGATAGTCCTTCACCGATTGGGTTATCAACGGCAGCATCTTGCCCGCCTGTTCCTCTGTCAGCGCCAGCATCGGGCGCACTTTCAACAGAATGAATTCGGCAATGGATTTGGAGCGGTACGCCGCCCGGCTGTCCTCCACTGCCGTCCACTTTTGCAACTCCTCCGGTTTCAACAACTGACGCAGGGTATCACGCCAGAGGGTGCTTTCCGTTAACCGCATCCCTGAACTGCTGAAGCTGCCAATCGCCGCAAGCACCTTGTCCACCTGCTTGGGCTGCACGCCTTTGATGCGTTTTTCAGCTTCCGCGACGACGTTGCGCGCGCGGTCGTCCTCCAGCCGCAGCAGCACGCCTTCCACGGCAATGTTCAGCAGTGCAAGACGGTCCTCCGAGAGGTGCACGGTACGATGAATGTCATCCACCATGTCCTTCAGCTTGGGCTTTTGTTTCTCACGTTGCTTGTAGGTTGCCTCACTGAGCTTGATGGAGATTGCGTTCTGCACCTGTTCACCATCCGTAAGGCCCGGCAGGCCGGGTGGTGGCGGCGCTTCAGCAGCCATGACCTGAGACAGCAGGCAGAAAGCACCCGTAATGGCCCAGCGCCAAAGCTGTATTCCTGCACCGGCACTCATGTTCTATTGCGCGCTCCCCGCCGCAGCCGGTCCCATTTCGGTTGATAGCGTTTTACTAGTTCCTGATAGCGTTTTCTTTGGGCCTCATCCAGAAACGACTCCACCTTGCTGCTGTCGGTCCCGGGCAGCAGCATCAGCGCCGAATCCATGTTGCTTTGCCAAATTTCTCGGAAAGCAGCGGGAAGGCTGACCAGGGGTTTCGCGGCTTCCAACACGAGTGGTTCGATGCCCGCCCGCTGCTCGGGTTGCAGCAGCAGCACTCGATCCAGCTCAGCCACTGCCACATGGGCGAGAGTGGCCGTCTGCTCTTCCTTCTCGCCTTCATCGGCCGTACGCCAGCGTGCGAGTTCTTCCGGTTTGACCAATTCCGCAACAGTGGCCGTCCAGGCTTTCTCTCTGGCTTCCGTGGCTGCTGCATCCGCCTTTTCATCCATGAAGCCCCATTGGCCCATCTCCATCTGCTTGAGCCTGCTATCCACATCGCCGCCGCTGCCCATTCCCTGCTTGATGTTCTTCACCGTTGTGGCGATGAATGCTTTCTTCCAATCCGCCGCGATGACCGTCTCAGCAGCGGCGAGCCGGTCTGTCAGCACCTTGGCGCGTTCGGCATCCAGCGGCGCATTGCGCACCAGTTTTTTGGTCCGTGCATCGGCCTGTATCTTGCCATCCGCTTCGTACCTCGCATAGGTCGTCTCCGCGGATTCCTTGGCGATCTTGGCGATGCGCGCTTCGTTTTCCTCATCCACTTTTTTGATGAGCGACAGTTCTTCGATACTCAAGGTCTTCTGCACCACTTCATCAAATGCCTTCTGAGAAACCTTGGGCCCGATCCCCTCACCGGCGAGGTAAATAGTGGCGGTGTGTTTCTCCACTCCTTCGACGGTCTTTATGCGGTACCACATAAAGTCATCGCCGCCCCGCTGGTAACTTCGTTCACCCAGCGAGCGGCGCAGCTTGGACTGGGCAGCAACGGCAGCATCCACCGCGGGCTTGAGAGCTTCCGCCCGTGCCTTGGGGAGGCCAGCTTTGCTGACAAAGGCAGCGAGGGTGCTTTCGAAAGACTTGCGTATCTTTTTCTCCAGTTCGGCAATCTTGAAGTCGATCCAACCAGGCATCGCTTTCTCCCGGCGTTCGCGCCGCTGTTTCAGCTCGACCGCCCAGCGGCCATACTCTTCCGCAGAAAGCGTCTTCCTCAAATAGGCATCCCATTGCGCTGCTAAATCAGCCATGCCTTTGCGCCAGGCCTCGCTCTCCAGCATGTCGGGATAGGCGTCCCACAAGCCACCGCCTTCGGACTCGGCTTGATGCTCAATATAGTACATACGATAAAGGGCGCGGTAGAAATCACCCATCTTTTCAGCGATGGGCTTGGTGCCTTCCTTCAGCGCTGTCTCCGTCGCCTCGCTGCATCCCGCCACCTTGGCCACTTCACCGGCCAGCGCCTTGAGGTTATCTGGATTGCGTTTGTTCCAGTCGTTGTCATAGCCGTGCACAAACCGGTCCGCCGCAGCTTCCAAATCCGGGCCCACCTTGGCATCAGCCGCATGCACCTCTGCTCCCGCAAGCAGCAGGCCGAGGATCGCAACGCGGATGGTATGCAGCGGGCTCACGGGGAATACGGTACCTCAGTCCCCGTATTAAACCGATGGCACCCCCTGAATAGCAATGCAAAAATCTCACCCTGGGCGGGGAATTTACCGATCCCCTACCACTTCGTGCCCTTGCCGTCGCGCGTTCCACACGCCCGTACCGTCATGCCTAGTTCGCGGGCAAAAGCGGCCTTGGCGTAGAAACACTCATCGGCAGTGGCAGCATCGATAGCGTAGGCCACCTGGATGTGATTGGCCTGATGCTTGGCCATAAATTGGTCTCGGCTCACGCCATAAGTCACCGCACTCATGATCGGCCACTGGTACGTGGTGGCCTTCCAGCGGCGCTCGGTTTCCTCGGGCGGAAGATCGACAACGCCACCGCGGCCAATGTCCATGTGCAGAGCCTCGCCTTCCACATAGATTCGCGACCATACAATCTCCCCGGGCTTCGCATTGCCGCGCAGCGTGGACCCGCCGCTGGGGAAGTACATGGCTGGCTGGCGGAAGCCCTCG
>JAQGPI010000208.1 GCA_028293175.1 Verrucomicrobiaceae bacterium
GGATGTGCATGCGATGCGTATCCACCGTCTTGATGCTCAAATGGAGTTGCTTGGCAATGTCCGGCGCATCCTTCCCCTGGCCAATGAGGGTCAAGATTTCGAACTCACGGTCCGTCAGCTTTGATACCAGCGTGCTCGTATCCTGCGCCCGCACGCCAGACATGCCGTCCAGGATCGCAGCGGAGGTTTCATCGCTCACATATACTTTGCCGCTGAGCACCTTGCGGATGGCCTTGAGTATCTTCTCCGGGCCCTCCTGCTTCATGATGTAGCCGCGGCCCCCCGCGCGCAGCACGCGCTCCGCGTACAGCGATTCGTCATGCATGGAGATGATGAGGACGGAAAGACTGGGATGCATTACGCGGATGTCCTTGAGCAGCTCCAGCCCGCTTTTATCCGGCAGCCCCATGTCCAGCAGTACGAGGTCTGGTTTCACCACGTCGATGGCCGCCAGTGCCTGCGCCGCATTGTGCGCCTCGCCACAGACGGTGAGGTCCGTCTCCTGCGCGACCAGTCCCATCAGACCAGCCCGGAAAATGGGATGATCATCCACCACCAGCACGCGAGCACGGGCCGTGGAAGGAGAGTTATCTGGGGGGTTAATCGGCATGAGTTACCTCTACGAATATCTCTGGTGCCAGGAGCGGCATTGTGCAAGTGACGACCACACCCCCGCCCTCGTGGTTCTGAATTTGCAACGTGCCGCCCAGAATGCCCACGCGGTAACGCATGATGCGCAGTCCCATACCATCGGCAATCGTGCCGATGGAGGGCAGCAGGATGCCATCGTTCCATACGGACAGAGTCAGGGCCGTCTCATCGGCGGAGAGCTCAATGGTGGCGTTCTTCGCGCCGCCGTGTTTCACCGCATTGCTCAGCGATTCCTGGGCAATGCGATAGAGATGGGTCGCTTTGTTGTTGTCCTCCACGAGCACCGGCTCCGCGCACTCAAACTGACATTTGATATGGAAAATCTCCGACACCTGCGTCGCCAGCCCCAGCAGTGCAGACATTAAGCCCTGCGGTTCCGGCGTCACCGGCAGCAGGCCTTGCGCAAGGCTGCGCGTGGTGGACAGGGATTTCTCCAGCAACTCGGAGATGCGCGCCGCATTCACCGCCTCGGGTGATTGCTGCGCAACCAAACTCTTCTCCAGCACCCGCACCAGACACCACAGGCCTGCAAGCTGCTGGCCAAGGTCGTCGTGCAGATCCTGTGCAATACGCTCCTGGGCGCGTTTGGTGATGGTGAGAATTTCTTCCTCAAAGCGGCGGCGCACGGCGAACTGTTCACGCAGCTCCTCGTTAGCCAGATGCAGTTCCTGGGTGCGCTGCGCCACCCGATCTTCCAGCTCGGTGATGAGCTTGAGGATCACCTGTTCCGCCTCCTTGCGCTCGGTGATGTCCACGGCAGAAGGAATCAAATAAACCACCTTGCCCTCGGAATCCCGCATGGGGGCCAAAGTGAAGTCAATGTTTAAGAGCTGCCCTCCGGCCACCAGACCGGCTACATCGAAGCGCGTGGCATCCCCAGCTTGCGCACGCATCACCGCCTGCTTCATCTGCTCCTGCACCTCCACTGAATGCGACCACCAGATGCATTCCCAGAACTTTTTGCCCACTACCTCTTCAGGTGCGATTCCCGACACCTCGAGCACCGCGCGGTTGATTTCCAGAAGGGTGCCATCAGGCTCAAGCACGCCGACAAAGACGAACATCGTATCTAGCACGCGCCGCAAATGCGCTTCGCTCTCATGCAAGGCACGTTCCGTTTCCTTCAACCGGCCGATGTCCAAATTGATGCCTGCCCAGCCGCAGAGATTGCCTTCATCATCCCGGACAGTCACACCTCGCGCCAGCACGTAATGCCAGCCTCCATCCACTCCCCGCACACGGTGCTCGCGGTCCCATAGCCCACCGGTGCGCACGCACTCCTTCCAGGCGGCGACGGTGCCCTCTACATCATCGGGATGGAGAATGTCGCTCCAGCCAAAATTCGAGCATTGCTCCTGCGTCATCCCCACCAGATTGAGGAAGGAATCGCTAGCGTAGGTGTTGCGGCCGTCCGCATCGCAAATCCACACTCCATAGTCCAGGGACTCGCCGATCGCACGGTAGCGCGCCTCGCTTTCCCGCAGGGCTTGTTCGGCCCGCTTGCGCTCGCTGATATCAGACCATATCACAACGTATTTTGGCGGATGGCCCTCGTCGCTGCCGTAGCCGAAGAGCGTCATCTCCACCCAGAAGTAGCCGCCATCCTTCGCCTGCACCTTCACATCGCCCTTCCACACCTTGCCCGCTTCCACCGTCTCCCAGACGGCGGAGGAGTGCTCTTCCGACGCGGGTTCCCAGTTAAGCATGCGGTAATCACGGCCCACCAGTTCCTCTCGCGAATACTTCGAGAGGGCGCAGAGATTGTCATTCACCTTCAGAATCACGCCCTTTTTATCCACCACCGCGATGACCGCATGGTCGTCCACCGCGGACTTCACGTTCTGCAGCTCCTTGAGCGCCTGCATCATCTTCGTCGCCGCCTTCTCACGCTGCTGGATCTCCGCCTTCAGCCGGTTGTTGGCATTGGCCAGGTCCGCCGTGCGGTTTTCCACTTGCGATTCGAGCTCCTGCTGGTGCAGCACCAGCCGGTGGCGCGCGCGGTGCAGGCTCTCGATGATGAGGGAAATCATCGTGCCGTTCACCGTGAAAATGATCACACCGGGGCCCGGATGGTAATTGAAGAGATCGCCCTTGAAGCTTTCACCCCATAAAAAATTGGCCCCGATGGCCGATAGAAGGGTGGCCACAATGCCCGGCCCCAGGCCGCCATACAGCGCGGCAAACATCACGGCGGGATAGAACATCACGTACATCAGCCGTGAGCCCATGCCCTCGAACACCACGATGCGCAGAGTGGCCATCAAGGCCACACACAGGATCGCCGCTCCATATCGCTGCCAAAGAGGAATAAGGGTGCGGGAGTGCGTCATGCGGTCATCAAAAAGAGACAGGTCCGCTTTGCTACCCTTCCTCGTCGTTGGAGACAAGCAAATAAACGGTGTGCTCCTGGTGCTCAATCACCAAGCGACCTGCCGCAATCCGTTGCGCCACGCCTCCGGTATTCCCTGCTCGCCATGCAGCCAGCCCAGGACCGCACCAATGAAGATACCCCGTGCCGCGCTGTCGCCACCAGCCATCACGTTCTCAATAAGCGCCTCTTCAAAGCTGCCCTGATGACGCCGCAGAATGTAAATCGAAGAAGGCAGCGCCTCATCGCTGTCGCAGGTCTGGCCCAGGCTCTCCACCGCCTCGCCAGTGGTCACATTTGCCAAACGCGGAGCTTCCGCCTTGCGGCCGCTGTCGCGCACGAATTGAGAGGAATCGCCCAGCGCGCCATCCAGCGCTGTTTCAAGGTCCAGCTCAGCCGCCAGGCCGGAGCCCAGCCGCGCCAGGAAAGCCGCCACATCCTGCGCCTCAGTGCTGCGATGGGTCAGGCGCGTCTGCTCCTTCATTGCCGTGATGAGCGAAGCTTCGTCATAACCATTCGCCAGCCCGGTTACCAAGACTGGAATCCCCCGCACAGGCCCGGCAAACTCCGTCGAAGAAGACGCCACCTCCTTTGCGGCAAAGCCGTCCTCCATCGCGCCCAGCACTGTACGTGTAGCCTTGTCCACATACGACTTCGTTGCCGGATCGGTCCAGAAGGCCTTCCAGCTCTGCAAGAAGTCCTTCGGATCAAACAGCCCGCCGTGGATTTGAATCGAGCGTTGCAGTACCAACATCTGGTCGCCGAGATGCGTGTAATCCCCCGCCTTCTTGCCAGGATGATACTGAGTGGCCGGATCATTCAGCCCGCTGATGCGGCCGAACTTCTGCTCGATCTTCGAGCGGTCATACATCCAGTGCGGGCCAAGTGCGAGAGCGTCGCCGACAAAGGCTCCAAGGAGCATGCCGCGGGTGCGTTGTTCGAGGGTCATTGCAAGCCATTACGGGTGGGAAAGGCCAAGCGCGACAGGATTCACAAACCAATGCCGGGCAAAATACGTCCTCTCACGAGCACAGCTTGTCCGAGGCCCCAGACTCCGAACACAGCCCCAAAACGGAAAACCGGAAACGGAAAACGAACACCTGCTTGCTCCCCCTCCAATCCTCGCCATACAAGGCGGCCATTCTATTCTATGAGCCGCAGTTACAAGATCGCAGTGTTGCCGGGTGATGGCATTGGCCCGGAAGTCATGCAGGAAGCCCTCAAGGTCCTGGACCACGTCGCCGCCAAATCAGGCCTGACCTTCTCCTACCATCATCAGCTCGTTGGCGGCGCTGCCATTGATGCCGTGGGCAAGGCCCTGCCTGCTGAAACCATCGCCGCCTGCGAGGCCAGCGATGCCATTTTATTCGGCTCCGTCGGCGGGCCCAAATGGGAAAAACTGCCGCCCAATGAGCAACCCGAGCGCGGTGCCCTGCTGCCCATCCGCAAGCACTTCGGCCTCTTCGCGAATCTGCGCCCCGGCATCTGCTATCCAGCGCTGACTTCCTCCTCGCCCGTGCGCGCTGACTTGGTGGAAGGAGGCTTCGATGTCCTCTGTGTGCGCGAACTCACCGGTGGCCTCTACTTCGGCCAGCCTAAGAGCCGCACCACCCTCCCCGATGGCGATATCGAAGTGATCGATACCATGGTCTACAAGAAGAGCGAGATCGAGCGCATCGGTCACGTCGCCTTCAAGGCCGCCCAGCTCCGGAGCAAGCGCGTGATGAGCGTGGACAAGGCGAACGTCCTGACCAATTCCGTGCTCTGGCGCGAAACCATGATTGAGGTGGCGAAGCAGTACCCCGAGGTGAAGCTTGAGCACCTGTACGTGGACAATGCCGCCATGCAGCTCATCAAGGCCCCGCGCAGCTTCGACGTGCTGGTGACCGAGAACCTGTTCGGCGACATCCTCAGCGATGAAATGGCTATGATCTGCGGCTCGCTGGGCATGCTCGCCAGTGCCAGCCTGGGCAAGCCCAAGGGCGACGGCCTCTATTTCGGCTTGTTCGAACCTAGCGGCGGCACCGCCCCTGACATCGCTGGCATGGGCATCGCCAATCCGATCGCCCAGATCCTTTCCTGCGCCCTGCTGCTGCGCTTCTCCCTCGGCCTCGAAAACGAAGCCCTGGCCATCGAAGCCGCCGTGCGCAAGGTGATTGAAGACGGTCTCCGCACTGGTGACATCTTCACCAACGCCCCGGGCACCCGCAAGGTGAACACCGCCGAAATGGGCGCTGCCATCATCGCCGCGCTGGGCTGAACATCTGGATCAGCAACAAATTGAACAGGCGAAGCCAGTGATGGCTTCGCCTGTTTTGTTGGAGGCCTTTTCAAATCTCGAGCGTGAGCTGGCAGCGATGGGTTGCATCTGGCGTAAGGCTTATTTCTTCATAACTATTAGTTTCATTTGGGAAGATTCCTCTCCCAACTAAATTACCATAATTAGCATTTGCTTACACCAATAACGGCGATAGCCTCGGTCGTTACATCAACAGTCGCCCTCTTTGGACGATTTACATCTCGGTATCCTCCCTAAAAGCGTTCCTATGCTTATGCATCGCTCGTCCAGTCGTCGTCTCGCCTCTTTGCTCCTCTCTCTCCTGCCTGTGGCAGGGGCGACTTTAGGTCAAACTGCTGTCATCAACTCACCTTCGCCCGCGCCGGTTCATGAGGTTATTTTTATTGATGGCGGCGTGAAGGATGCGTCGGCCCTCGCCGCTCATTTTCTCCCCGGCATGGAGGCAGTAATCCTGCAATCCGGGCAAGATCCCGTAGCCCTGATGCGACGCTACTTGGAGACTCGACGGGAATTGGACGCCATCCGCCTGATTTCACATGCCAGGCCCGGTGCCTTGATGTTTTCCGACAGGCTTTTGGGCACACAGGAGCTCCAACGACAGGGAGAGTCGTTCAAGGCGATGGGCAGCTCCTTGAAGGCGGGCGGCAGTTTTATGCTTTATGGCTGTGACCTCGCGGCCGGCCCGCTTGGCGATGCCTTCATCCATGATCTAGCGCGCATCACCGGTGCCCACGTGGCTGCTTCCACTAATAAAACGGGCCCTGCCGCTTTGGGCGGCGACTGGGCGCTGGAAGCTCAGACGGGACCGGTGGCGACGGGTACCATGTTCGAACAAGGTTTTGACTATCCCGCGCTGCTGCCCATCCCGATCACCGGTGTCGATCCGGGTACCAATCCAATCTACGTGCGCCCAGGGGGGATCAGCAACACCTGGACCTTTGGGCCTTATAATTCCTCCGGTAACGCTGCGGCGGGCGTGCCCGACGGCCCCAATACGGTGCAGGCGGTAGGCTATTGGGACGCCGCACTGACGCGGGGGAAAATTCAATACAGCACGGATAGCGGTGGCTCATGGGTCGACTTTCCGTTCGGCAACACGGATTACACTACCTGGCTGCCCATCGCTGGCAAGACCTACCGGTTTGTGGATACCGCGCCATCTGACACCACCACCAGCAACAGCTTCTTCACCGGCTTTTCCTATGTTTCAAGCGGATCGGTCACCACCACCGGGCAGTTTGTATTTCCTGACAATCCACCCACGGATGTGTTTGCCGTGGCGGCGGATTATTGGGGTGCCCCATCGGTCGGCGACCTGCTCGTTGGACTCTCCAAAACCGACACTGGGAATTCGAATGGTGGTGTGTATGCCATCGACAGCCAGTCTATACCCAATCTCTTCACCGTCAGCGGTTCAAGCCTGTCGCTGGGCACGGGAGCGTTGCCGGCAGTGGGGACGAGCGCCACGGTGACGGTGCATTATTACGATTACTATCAGACCAACAGTGCAGGCACCCCTATTGCCGGACAGGGGGTGAGCCGCACGATAACGCTCACCCATAGGGCAAATCCTGTCGGGTTCGGCAGCGATGTGAGCGTCAATACTTTCAAGACCAATGCGCAGACCAACGCCCAAGTTGCCGCCCTGAGTGACGGCAGCTTTGTGGTGGTCTGGCGTTCCGCCGGCCAAGATGGTGAAACCACGAGTTTCAGCGGCATCTATGGGCAGAAGTACACCGCTGCAGGCGTGGCATCAGGCACTGAGTTCGCCATCAGTCCTCCGGGAAATGGCATCAACGAGTCGGCCCCGGTAGTTTCGGCACTTTCTGGCGGCCGCTTCGTGGTCGCTTATACCCAGAACAATACGGACAACGACGTGATCTACCGTGTCTTCGCCGCCGATGGTACCAAGACGGCTGAAGCCTCGGCTGCCAGCACCACCACCGGCGCTCAGACGGCACCATGGGTTACGACGTTATCCACGGGCAATTTCGTCATCGCCTGGATTGGACTCAATGGGGCGGATGCGGCAGACATTTGGGTCCGGCAGTTCGATGGCACCACCGGCGCGGCCGTCGCCAGCAGTGAACTGGCAGTCAATACCACGCAGACTGGCAACCAGTCTTTCCCTGGCGTGGCAGGACTGAGCAATGGCAACTATGCCGTGAGCTGGCGTGATCCGGCCGGGACTGGAGATGTGCTGGCACGAGTGATGGGCACCACGGCAGCGGTTTCCGGGGAATTGGCAGTCATCAATACCGCCGTTGGGCAGAACAATCCGCGCATCGCGGCCCTCACCGGTGGCGGGTTCGTCATCACGTACTCCGAATCGGGTCGGACTGAAGGCAGCGTGGTGGATTCTTCCAGCCAGTCGAACATCTATGCCCGCCGCTTCGACAACGCCGGGGCACTGCAAGGGAGCGAATTTCTGGTCAATACCGCCACGTACTTAAGCCAGTCCACTCCCACGATCTCCCGTCTTTCGGGCGGCGGATTTGTCATCGCCTGGAGTTCCAACAGCGATCCCGATGGCAGCAGCGGTCTTTTCGGCAGGCGGTTTGATGCCGCTGGCGGTGCCGTGGACACCTTTGATTTCCAACTCACCCAGCGGCGTCTCGGCACGCAGTCGGCGGCCGTGCTAGCCGGATTGGCATCCAACAGTTTCGCCGCAGCCTGGGCTGATTCCACGCTGGATGGCACTGCCAATTCGGGCGTCGGCGCCAGAGTCTTCACTGATGTCGCTGCGGCACCCACACCCACGGTGGCCCTTTCCACCGGTGCCGTCCTGGCGAATGCCACGACGATGACAATTAACGGCACGCTGTTTGATGCCACAACGCCAAGCAGCAACACCATCGTTTTCAATGATGGAGCCGTGGGTACCGTCACCGCTGCCACCGCCACTTCGCTGACCGTCACTTTCAGCACCAAGCCTGTCGCGGCAGGCTCTCTCACTGCTATCGTGACCAA
>JAQGPI010000235.1 GCA_028293175.1 Verrucomicrobiaceae bacterium
AATTACAGAGATTCATCGGCGATTTCAGGGATTCGGACGGACTGGTTTAATGAAGTAGCTTTTCCCGCATTCGAACCGAACTGGACGATGATCTGGGGCACGCCACTGTCGCGACACACACAATGAAGCAACTCGCCCAATACCAAGACGGTCGTCTTGAACTTCAAGATGTGCCTCCACCTGTGGCTCCGCCGGGGGGGATTCTTGTGCGCACAGCTTGTTCGGTGATTTCACCCGGGACGGAAAAGATGAAGGTGGAGCAGGCGCGAATGTCGCTTTTGCAGAAGGCGAAGGCTCGGCCGGACCAAGTGAAGAAGGTGATCGACACGGCGCGCACGCTGGGCTGGAAGGCGGCGATGGAAAAGGTGCGCAATCGTCTGGAATCGCCTACGCCGTTGGGGTACTCGGCGGCGGGCATCGTGGTGGCGGTGGATGAGTTGAACACGCGTTTCAGTGTGGGTGACCGCGTGGCCTGTGGCGGGGCGGAGTGCGCGTTTCATGCGGAAATGATCGCGGTGCCGGATCTGCTGGCGGCTCCTGTGCCTCAGGGCGTAGAGGACTGGCAGGCGGCTTACACCACGCTGACTTCGATTTCGATGGAGGCAGTGCGGCAATCGGGAGCGCGCATCGGTGAGCGCGTCCTGGTGATGGGCCAGGGGCTGGTGGGCTTGCTGGCCACGAGTTTACTCAAGGCTTCGGGTGTTCGGGTGATGGGGGTGGATTATGTTCAGGGACGCTTGAACACGGCGCTGGCCATGGGCGCGGAGTGCGTGGTGAATCCCTCGCAATCGAAGCTGGAAGAGGAAGTGCGCGCCTGGACAGATGGCTATGGCGTGGATGCGGTGCTGCTGTGCGTGGGCGGCAAGGGCCGCGATGCGGCGGACTCGGCGATTGCCTGCCTGCGCGACCGTGGCGTGATGGTGATCGTGGGCATCTATGATGCCGAGCTTTCGTGGAAGACGGCTTACATGAAGGACATCCAGGTGCGCTACTCGCGCAGCTACGGTCCAGGCCGCTATGATCCGGGCTATGAATGGGGCGGCAAGGACTACCCCATTGGCCATGTACGCTGGACGGAGAACCGAAATTTCGAAAGCTGCCTGCACCTTATGAAGTCGGGTGCGCTCGACCTGCGGCCGGTGACAACCCGCCGCGCGGCATTTGATGATGTTGTGACAGTGTACGATGAATTGATGCGTGCGGGAAATGTGGACATCGGGGTGGTGCTCGCTTACGCGAGAGGAGATGGGAGTTGGAAGATGGGAGATAGAGGAAATTCCTCCGTTGCCGCCACCCCATCTGCCATCTGCGATCTGCCATCTCCGGCTGGCGCAGACAGCCTCTCCGTTATCGGCGCAGGCAACTTTGCGCGCACGATGCTGCTACCCCATGTGAAGGGGAAAATCGCGCTGGGCACCATTGTGAATGCCACGGGCCTGAGCGCCCGGCATGTGAAGGAGAAGTTTGCCTTCGCCCAGGCCGAGACTGATGCGGCCGAGGTGTTTGATTCGGAAGGCGATGCGCTCATGATTGCTACGCGCCATCATCTGCATGCCCCTTTGGTGCTGAAGGGACTGGCTGCCCACAAGCACGTATTTGTAGAGAAGCCCTTGTGTCTCACCCGCGATGAACTCACGCAGATTGATGCGGCAATGCAGGCATCGAAGGGTAGCGTGATGGTGGGCTTCAACCGCCGTTTCGCCCCCGCCACGCTGGCATTGAAGAAGGCGCTCAAGGCCGTGCCGGGGCCGAAGTCGATGGCCTATCATGTCTTCTCCGGGCCGCTGGCACCGGATCATTGGTACGCCAATCTGGAGGAAAGCGGCGGGCGAGTGCTGGGCGAGGCCTGCCACATGCTCGATTACGCTTGCGATGTGCTGGAGGCGAGGCCGGTGAGTGTCACGGCGCAGACGGTCTGGCCTGCTCACGGTCGCAATGCTTTTCCCGATTCGGTCACGGCGCAGGTCGCATTCAGCGATGGCTCGTCGTTCCAGTTGATCTATTCGGCGGAAGGGGATTTTGCGTTCCCCAAGGAGACGTTCCGAGTCTTCGGCAGTGGCATCGTGGCGGAGTGCGAGAACTTCATGTCACTGTCGCTGTTCCAAAAACGCAAGCGCACGGTGACGAAGTACTCGTCCAAAGGTCATGCTGAAGAGATGGCCGCATGGCTGGCTTTCCTCAAGTGCGAGGCCGCGCATCCCTTGCCTTATGAACAGTCGCGGCAGAGCATGCGGCTGGCGTTTGCGGTGCTGGAATCGATTCGGGAAGGGCGGAGTATTGCACTGGAGAGCAGCAGCGATTGACAGATGATACCGGGAGCGATAGCTAGGGCGGCACACTACGTGCCTTCGTTTTCCTCCCGTTATGAACGGCGGTTCAAAACTCTCCTGGTATGCCCATCGGCTGAAAGCGATGAGCTTCTCGGAGCTTTGGCATCGGTTGGCGGAGAACTGGAAGCACCTCTCGGATGGTTCCTTCACCAAGCGGCTGGCCGACATTTCTTTGGGCGATGCGCAGGCGGCTTTCCCGGCGCTGCCAAATCCTGATCTGGCTCCACGTGAGCTGCAACAGCAGCTTGCTGCCGATGCGCAGAAGCTGCTGCGCGGTGATTGGAAGCTCTACGGCTGGCGCGTGGCGAGTACGGGTGCGCCGCCGTGCTGGCATCGCGATGCCTTGAGTGGTGTTGTGGTAGAGCCGGATGAGCTTTCCCACAAGCTGGACCACCGGCATCTACCGGATGGCGCGGATGCGCGCACGATCTGGGAAATCAACCGCTGGAGCGAGATGACCCGCGTGGTCATGCATGGCTGGCTGAACGGCGATCCCGGAGCCGTGCGCACGGCACAGCTTTGGCTGGAAGACTGGTGCGAGCGTAATCCGGTGGGCCATGGCATCAACTGGACCAGCACACTGGAGGTAGGCCTGAGGCTCATCAATTTCGCGTGGTTCGATGCGCTGGTGCATGCCTGTGGAGATGAGCATTTGATTGAGGCGCAGGAGCTGCTGGCGCAACGCATCGTGCCCGCCCATGCGGCATGGGTTTGCCGCTACCGCAGCTTTGGTTCATCGGCCAACAATCACCTGTTGGGCGAGCTGGTAGGCCTGCTGCATGCGGTGAAACGCTGGCCCGCGCTCACGACCCAGGTGGGAAAGCCGGAGGATCTCTGGAGCGCGGTGGAGGAGTGCGTGATAAGCCAATTCGCGACCGATGGCGGAAATCGCGAGCAGGCACTGCACTACCATTTGTTTGCCTGGGAGATGGCCTGGCACGCAGCGCTGTTGATGGGGTTGCCTGCCTCCCCAGCCATGGACCGGCTGCGCGTGGCGGCGGAGTTTTTTGTCCGCATGACGCATCCGTTGGAACCCTGGGATTATGGCGACAGCGATGATGCGCAGGTGCTGCCCCTGGTGCTCAACCGCCACGTAGCGCTGAGCGAATGGCAGAGCTGGATGGCGGGCGATTCACAAGGGGCGGCTCTGGCTTACTGGCTGGGCCCAACGCCTCTGAATGGAGCCTCGCTGCAAGGCGATCAAGACCAGAGCGGCTGGTGGCTCGCAGAGGAGAGCGGCATGGCGGTGTGTGAGATGGCGGATTGGGTGCTGCGGCTGGATGCTTCGCCGCTGGGCTACGGAACCATGGCGGCGCACGGTCACTGCGATGCGCTGCATCTTTCCATCTGGGCAGGGGCGCAGGCTATCGTGATTGACCCCGGCACCGGCGGTTACTACGGCATGGCGGAACGGCGCGCTGAACTCGCCGCCTGGGAAGCGCACAACGGCCCGCAACCGGCCGCAGGCTTTACCACGCCGAAACGGGCAGGCACGTTTTTACTCACTCATCATCATGCCAATCCGGATCTGGAGCGCTCGATTCCGCACCGTATGAAGGCGCATCTGCGTCATGAGGGACGCGACTACACCCGGATTGTGGATGTAGGTGCCGATGGATTCCTCAATGTGGAAGATCATGCGACAGGCGATGCACCGTTCAAGGTGCTGTGGACGTTCGCGCCAGAGTGCCAGATTTCCGGGGGGCGCATGATGATTTACAAGATCAAGCGCGGCGGCAAGACTTGGCAGTTGGAATTGAGCGCCGATGAGATTGTGAGCCATAGCCTCGGAGAGACCATGGTGTCGCGACACTACGGCAAGCTGGAGCTGGCGACGACGCTTGAAATTGTGGCCAAAGGGGCACTGGCGAGCGAGTGGAGGAGGGGATAAGAGCGAACAATGGAGAAGTTGGGAGTTCCTTCCTCGCTGTGTTATATCACTGGTGAAGTGGTTGCCGATGGGACGGCATCAGGTTAACAAACGGCATTGAGCATGAACGTCAGTATATTTGGACTTGGGTATGTCGGGGCGGTGACCGCAGGGTGTCTCACGGAGCGTGGGCATCGGGTGATCGGGGCGGATGTGCAGCAGGGGAAAGTGGACGCGTTCAATGCGGGCATCTCGCCTATCGTGGAGCCGTTGTTGAATGAGCTGCTGGCGGATGCACGGACGAAGGGCATGCTCTCGGCCACGACGGACTCGGCGGCGGCGGTACGTGATAGCGATGTGTCGATTGTGTGCGTGGGCACACCTTCGCTGGAATCGGGTCGGCTGAATCTAGACTATGTGCGCAAGGTTTCGGAGCAGATCAGCGCCGCCATCGTGGCCAAGGGTGCGCCACATGTGGTGATCTTCCGCAGCACCATGCTGCCCGGCAGCACGCGGATACTGGTGCGGGATTTTCTGGAGGCACAGATCAAGGCTGGTCAGGTGCGGGTGTATTACTGCCCGGAATTTTTGCGCGAAGGCACGGCGGTGAAGGACTTCCGTGATCCGTCGCTCTGCGTGGTGGGCACGCACGGTGGCGCGCCGCCGGAGAGCCGCGAGGCGCTGGAATTGCTGGGCGAGAAAGCCGAGATTCTGGCTTGGGAAGGCGCGGAACTCATCAAGTATTCCTGCAACTATTTCCACGCGCTGAAGGTGGGCTTTGCCAATGAGATTGGTCGTCTGGCGAAGTTCCTGGAAGTGGACGGAGCGCGGGTGATGGACGTTGTCTGCCGCGATGAAAAGCTGAACATCAGCCGCTACTACCTGAAGCCGGGCAATCCGTTTGGCGGCTCCTGCCTGCCGAAGGATGTGAGTGCGCTCAGTTCGCTCGCTCGAATGGAAGGCATAAAACTGCCGTTGCTGGACAATGTGCTAGACACGAACAGCGCGCATCTGGACCTCCTTATCAAACTCATCACCAGCAAGGATACCCGCAAAGTTGGGCTTCTAGGACTGGCCTTCAAGGCGGACACGGACGACCTGCGAGGCAGCCCCATGGTGGCTGTGGCGGAGACCCTCCTGGGCCGTGGCTACCAGTTGAGCGTGTACGATCCGAGCCTGAACATGTCACGCTTGATCGGGGCGAATGAAGCCGAGATCCAGCGCCGCATGCCGCATCTGGCCTCGCTCCTGCGCGAAACAGCGGAGGAAGTGGTACGCGACTGCGACCTGATCATTGTGTCCCAGAAGTGCGTGGATTTGGCGGCGCTGCGCAGCGTTGTCCGCCCCGGCCAGAGCGTGATCGATGTTAATGGCTGGCGCGAACTGGAGACGCTGGTGTGGGCTTATGAGGGTTTGTGCTGGTAGGCTATAGCGCCAACGAGCGAGCATAAATCGCGGCTCGCTTCAGCGAGGGAATGGTTTGGGTGAGGAACGGGCTTGAAAAGGGCTGACCGCACAACATTCCCATCCTACGACTCGGCGACAAAATCTGACTTGAATTGATGGACCTTTGTCCGAAGTGCGTGATATTGTGGTTATGGTAATAAATGGAATTTTAGGCAGACCATGAAGGGGACGGACGCTATTTCTCTGCCCCGGCGCTACGTCGAATTCGACGGGTTGCGCGGCTTGCTCGCACTTTGGGTGGGGCTTGCGCATCTGTTTTGCTGGTGCGGCTACGGTCGACTGTCTGGAGACGGCAAGGCGGGAAAGCTGTGGTCTATTTTTACAGGGGCGGATGCGGCGGCGCAGTGCTTCATCATCTTGAGCGGGTTTGCGATTGCTACGCTGCTAAGGCGTGAACATGTGGGCTATGGGCGCTACATGCTGCGCCGCGTGTTTCGCATCTATCCGGTCTATCTCGTGGCATTGCTGGTGGCGATGTGGATGGCACCGGCGACGGGTTTGATCATCAACAGCGTATCGTGGTCCGGCGATTTTTACATGGACTGGCAGCGCACAGCGCAGGCTAGCCAGGAAGTGGCTTGGGGCAGTCACGCATGGGCGCATGTGTTTCTGATTCAAGGCCTGCTGCCCAAGGCGCTGCTGGACGGTGTCTCCGTGACCTTCCTGATGCCAGCGTGGAGCATTGGATTGGAGGAGCAATTCTACCTCGTGGCACCGCTCTTAATGTGGATGTTGCGCCGGTCGTGGGGGCTTGTGGCGGTGTTGCTGGTGGCGATGGCGGGACAGATTTTCCAGTCCTGGTGGAGCAATCCGGTGAATGCCTCGCTGCCGTTCTGGCTGCCGTTTTTCTTGGTGGGCATTGGCTCCAGTCATGTGGCTCACTGGGTGGAAAAGAATCAGGAGGACGTGTCAAAATGGGGCCGCACCATCGCTTTCTCTGCTCTCGTGGCGGCGATATTCCTGGCGCGTGAACCGCTGCCGTTCCTGATCTGGGGCGTGGCTTGCCCGGTAGCGCTGGGTGTTTGGAAAGGCTTCGCGGGCCCCGTGGGAAAACTCGTCACCTGGACGCTGCGGAATCGTGCGGCACAGTGGGTGGGAGACATCTCTTATTCCCTCTATCTCC
>JAQGPI010000279.1 GCA_028293175.1 Verrucomicrobiaceae bacterium
CACCAGCAATGCCAGTGCTGCATATCGCGGCCAGGGGACCTTGGTGGATGACGATTCAGTGGAAGTCGCATGCGCCTCGCCCACACACAAGCGCATGGCGATGGGCAGGAAGCCATACAGCATCACGGCCGCTCCGATGATGATGCCCAGGCCCGTCAAGACCCCCATCTGCGCGATGCCCGGCAGGGTGCTCAAACCGAGCGCGCCAAACACCGCCGCTGACGTAATTGCTGACCACCAGATGGAGGGGAATAGGCGCTTGTGGATCACTTGGAACGAGTCCTTGGGATGATGCATCGCTTCATTCAACCCCAGCACGCCGAAGTCCTCGATCATGCCCATCAAGATCGCAGCGAAACCCATCGACATCACATTGAGCGAGCCAAACATGAGGCCTGCCACGCCCAGGGTGATGAGCCCCGTTCCAAGCATGGCCAGCAGGATGAAAAACAGCGGCTTGATGCGCCGGTGCAGCAGCCAGAACATGAAGGCGACGACAAAGGTGATGCCGCTCACCGACTGGCTCATGTCGCTCTCCATGCCGGAGCCGATCTCCGCCTCAAAGGCGGGGCTGCCGGTGAATCCCAGCTTCACATCCGGCTTCACCGCTGCTGCGGAAAGTTCTTTGATTTTGTTAAGCCATGTCGAGGTCTCGCGGTAGCCGTTCATCGGCTTCGCCGCATCCGCGTAGAGCACTCGGAAGGTGCCCTCGGCATTCGCAAAGCCGCCCCCGCTGCCCATGCTTTCCATAGTGGTGCTGTCCATTCCCTCACGCATGGCTTGGGTAAGCCCCAGCACATCATTCGAGGCAATGGCCACCTCCATCGGGTCCATGGACCCCGCTAGTTTTGCCACCCGCTGTTTCAGCGTCTTGTCGATCTGATCCGGTGCCAGCGAGGCCTGCAACGCCTTCACTTTTTCCGGAGGCGCGTTGAGCCATGAGTAGGCCACCAGCTCCAGCATGTCATCGGGATGAGTCTCCCACGAGGGCTTGTGCCGCACGCTGCGCAACAGGTCGGGTTGGTTGCTCAAAGCTGCCACCAGCGCCTCCGCTGCATCATCCGCCGCGACATCGCTGTCGCCCTTCACTGTGATGATGAGCTGGTCCGGCCGATCATACACCTTTTGAAATAGAGCGGTGCCTTCCACCCCAGGCATGCCCTTGGGCAGCAGGTCCAGAATCTCCACGTTGTAGCTCAGGCGGCTGATGCCGATGGCCCCCAGCACGATGATGGCGATAACGAGGGCGATGTGGAAGAGGCGGAACATGAGGAAGAGATGACGAAGCCAGCTACGAAGTTGCGAAGCAAATGTCGAATGACGAATGGCAGGAACGGGGACACAGATCAACCAGCAACGGCAGTGATGCTTGCCGTTGATCATTGTTCAGTCAGCATTCGCCATTTCCCGGTCCTCCCGTGCTCGACTTCACCACCATCCTTTACGCCATCCTCCCCACCTACCTCATCATGCTGGTGGGCGGCCTTTGTCGGAAATACGGGCTGCTGCCCAAGGAGGCCGATGTGGGCCTGATGCGGCTGGCTGTGAATCTCCTTTACCCCGGCCTCATCATTGAGCGCATCGTGGATAATCCAGAGGTGCACCACCCAATGCGCGTACTTGTCGCCGCTACCCTGGGCTTTGGGCTTGCGGGCCTGGGCATCTGGATCAGCCATCTCGCGGCTCCCCTAATTGGACTTAAAGACGGCCAGGGTCGCCGCACCTTTGCACTGACCACCGGCTTTCAGAATTACGGATTTGTGGCCATTCCTGTGATCTCCGCGCTGTTTCCTAATGGCCAAACGTTGGGCGTGATGTTCACCTTCACGCTAGGGGTGGAGTTGGCGGTGTGGACTCTTGGCGTGGGTATTCTCACAGGCCTCAATAACGCCCCTTGGAAGGCGGCGCTCAATGTGCCGGTCATGTCTATTCTGGCCGCGCTCGCCTTAAATTTCCTGGGAGCCGCGCCCTTCATTCCGCTGCCAGTGCACACGGTGATGAACAGCCTGGGTAACTGCTCCGTTCCGCTGAGCGTGGTATTAATTGGTGCCTCCATCGCCGACATGTGGCGGCATGAGCGTTTCAACTGGCCTGTGGCCATGATGAGCGCCGTGCTGCGTCAGCTCATCATCCCTATCGCCTTTGTCCTTGCCGCTTGGCTTCTGCCGCTCACCGATGATTTGAAGCGCGTGCTGGTGGTGCAGGGTGCCATGCCCAGCGCGGTGTTCAGCATCGTCCTGGCCCGCCACTATGGCGGTCATCCCCCCACCGCCGTGCAAGTGATCCTTGCCACGACCGCCGCTAGCCTTGTCACCACGCCGATTGTGATTTCCGTGCTGGTGAAATGGCTGAACATTGGGCCGTAGTTCATGCCCTACCGCAGCCGTATGGCCACCGATTCGCCATGCGCATCCAAGCCTTCGACCTCGCTGAAGGCGCGGACAATCGGCTCGCTCTTTGCGCAGGATTCTTTGTCCAGCCGCACGATGCTGGTGCGACGCTGGAACATGTCTGCCATCAGGCCGGGGAAGGACTTGCCAGCTCCACCGGTGGGCAGGGTGTGGCTCGGACCGGCAAGGAAATCGCCGACGGCCACGGGGGAGTAGTTACCCACAAAAATGGCGCCAGCGGTGCGGATGGTGCCGATCAATTCGGCCTCACGTTCCGTGATGAGCACGATGTGCTCGGGGGCATAGTCGTTCACAAGGCGGATGCCTTCCTCCATGTCGCGCACCAGCACGCCGAAGCCGCCCTTGTCGAGCACTGTCTGCACCATGGCCTGACGGCCCAGCTTGGCAGCCTGCACTTCGATTTGCTGAAGCACCTGCTCCAAGACCGCAGCATCATCGGTAATGAAGCCCGCGCCGCTGTCCTTGCCGTGCTCCGCCTGTGCCAGGAAGTCCGCTGCGACGAAGGCCGGATTGGCCGTTTTGTCCGCGAGAATGATGACCTCGCTTGGGCCGGGCAGCAGGTCGATGCTGATCACGCCGAAGGCTTGGCGCTTGGCTTCAACGACGTAGCTGTTGCCGGGGCCGACAATCTTAACCACAGGCTTGATGGTTGCCGTGCCGAAAGCCAGCGCCGCGATGGCCTGGGAGCCGCCGATCTTATAAATCTCTGTCGCGCCCGCAATTTGCAGCGCCGTGAGCAGGCCGGGATTCACCGTACCATCCTTGCCGCAGGGCGTGCACACGACGATCTCCGGCACGCCAGCAGCGGCGGCAAAAGTGACCGTCATGATTGCGGTGGAAACCAGCGGAGCCGTGCCGCCGGGCACGTAGCAGCCCACGCGTTCAAACGGGTGATACACCTCGCCCACTTCCGCGCCCTGCTCGTTTTTCATGCTCCAGGGCTTGCGCAGGCTCGCTTCTGCAAAGGCTCGCACATTGCGGTGCGCAGCCTTCAATGCATCAATCGTGCGTTCGCTGGTAGCAGCGATTGCGGCATCCAGTTCTTCCTGAGTGACACGCATGGTCGATGGCGTGAGTTGAGCCCCATCGTACTTGGCGGTGAACTCCAGTACTGCTTCGTCGCCGCGCGCCCGCACCTCGCGTATCACGCCTGCCACTACATCGCGCACATGCTCGCTCGCCTCGGCGCGGCGGTTCAGGCTGCGGATGGCGTCGGCGTAGTCAGGGTCGGTGTAACGGATGATCTTCATGGAAACACGGTCTTAGTGCTCACGACGGCGGGAAGAGTCAAGAAGACTGTGCTTCGCGGCGCATCGCTGGAATTTCGTGCTTAACACCGGGCAGCCTTCATGCCAAGGTGCGCCGTGGTCAGTCCTTCCAGCCCGCCCCCGCGTGTTTTGCTCGTGGAGCAGAGCCTGCCGTTTCGCCGGGTCATCCGCGAAGCGCTCACCGCCTTCATGCACTGCGAGGTGGATGATGCCTCGACGGGCGAGCAGGCTTTTGAACTGGGCGTGAGCCGCCGTTACGCCCTCTATTTGTTCGCCTATTCCCTGCCTGACATGCCCGGCGATCTGCTCGACCGCCTGCTGGCTTATTCCGGTCCTAAGGTGCATCGCGGCGCGCATGCTTCGCCGCCATTGATTTACCTTCTGAAAACCGAAGAGGCCCAGCGCGCGCAGGAATTGTCGCGCAACGCTCGGGTGCGCGGTACCTTGTTCATGCCTCCACGTCTTGATGCCCTGATCAAGGCAACCACGGGCATCCTGCCTCCAAAGATGGGCTGGGAGTGATGGGTTCGATTGCTCGGCTCCGCCCATCCTCAACGCTCAAAGGCGTCCTTGCCATTACCTCAGGCTTGCCGCATTCTATCAGTCCCCCAAAACCATCCTATTTTCGATTCGATCCCATGCCGACCTACGAGTACCAATGCCTGGAATGTGGCGACCAGTTTGAAGCCCGCCAGTCCATGAAAGATCCGCATCTCACTGAATGCCCGAAGTGCCGTGGCAAGGTGAAGCGCAAAATCAGCCTCGGCTCCGGCCTCATTTTTAAGGGCTCTGGCTTCTACATCACCGATTACCGCAGTGATTCCTACAAGGCGGCGGCAAAGGCGGATAGCAGTGGCGGCTCGTCCAGTACGCCTGCACCGGCAGCCGCTCCCGCGGCACCGAGCCCCGCCCCCAGCGCTCCGGCGGCGGGCTCTTCCTAGCTTTTCCGCCGCTCTTTTAACCGTTTCTGACCCTCGTTCATCGTGGCTTCGTTTTGGCTCAACTCAGTGCTGCTCGTCAGCATCAGTGGTCTTACTGCTGCGGCCATTCTCAGTCATCAGACTCCTGATCTCAGCAAGGTCAAGGTGGGGGCGGATGCTACGGATCATGCGCCGCTTGAACTCGTTGAGATGCTCGGCCAAGCCGTGATCAAGCACGCGGCTCAGGTCGAGATCAGCGAAGCGGATGTAAACGATTATCTAGCCCGAAGGCTAAAGCCAGCCTCTCAAGGCCGGAGTGGTCGGCTGGCCAAATTCCAGCGCGTGCTGCTCAACTTTGATGATGGTCACTGCACTGCTCATCTTTGCTGGGACGTACTGGGCCACACGGATGTGATCAGCGTGCAGTTCAGCATTCAGCGCAAGGGCAGTGAATTCGTCGTGGAAATTGAGCGTGGAGCTTATGGCAACCTGCCTGTTTCCAGGGGATTCCTTACGCCTGCCCTTCCCGCCATGCAGGAGGTTGTGCGCGCCTGTAAACCCGAGATCGACGCCATTTTCAAGCTGCCGCACCTGCGCATTGCCAAGGATAAGCTGGTGCTTGACGCCAAATTCTGAGATTATCGCCCGCCCTGCCTGCTTCATTCCCTCTGTTCATGTCCTTGCTCCGTCCGCATCTCTTTTCTGTTACCCTGGCTGCACTGCTGCTGGCCGTCCTGCCATCGTTTGCTCAGCAGGGCCTGCCTATGCCCCCTCAGCCCTCGACCGAAATTGCCAAACCAAGCGCAAATCGGAGCAAGGCTATCAATGTGCCTATGCTGGATGAGCCGCCTTCGCTCACTCTGCCTCTCCCCAACGTAAAGCCTTCCGAGCCTGCCAAAGAAGCCGACAAAGCCCCGGCCAAGCCAAATACTCTGGAAACCGCGCCTCTGCCTGAATTGCGTGCTGTGCCGCCTACCGTGGCGACTCCGAATCCGAACGCAACGGGGAGCTCTACTAGCGAGCTGGGGCAATTCGTCATCCATGGGGCCGATTTAGAGTCCCGCACTTTCATCAACAAAATCTGTGAAGAAACCGCCGAGCAGTTGTCATTGCTTTTGCACGACACGGCGCGGTTCGAGATTCCGATTGTGGTTTCAGTGAAGACCCCACCCAATGTTTCTCCCACAGGCGCGGCGGTGACGACCGACTTCGCGCAGCTTGCCTTCGGCGGCTTCCGTTTGCAGATCACCATTCAAGTGCGACCCGATTTCAATGTGGGTGACTTCCGCGAGGAACTGGTGCGCATGCTCCTTGCCGAGCGCATTCTGCGCGGCCACAAGGAGCTTACCTCCACAAGGGACCAGACTCTGCCGGACTGGCTCCTGGTGGGGGTCAAGGAGGCCATGCGCTACCGCAGCCGTTCACGGCCTAGCGCGATCTTTGCTGCCATCTTCCGCACTGGGAAAGTCTATGGCATTGAAGAGATTTTGGGAACTTCCCCCGGCTCGCTGGATGCTCTTAGCCGCACGCTTTACGAAACCTCCTGCTGCGCGTTGGTACTCGCGTTGATCGATCAGCCCGAGGGCAACCTTCGCATGGCGAAATTCCTCAGCGCCCTGTGCACGGAGTCGAAGTCGGATCGCGAAATGCTCAACAAGTGGTTCCCTGGTATGAACGCCAGCAAGAGCAGCCTGAACAAGTGGTGGTCCCTGCAAATGGCCAATCTCGCCACGCCTTCAGTATTTGAAACACTTGGGCCGAGCGAAACCGCCAAGGAGCTGGATCAAGCGCTGATGATCCATTATGAGACCACGCCCGCCGATGTACCCGCTCCAAAGCTTGCCTCTGCGGAAGACGAAACGCTGAAAGCCGAAGCCGAAACGGAAGCCAAGAAGCGCGGTTTCTTTGGCCGCTTGTTCGCCAGCGACAAGTCTGGCAAATCTGAGAAGCTAGCCGCGGACGCGCCTCTGCCGGTGGAATTGAAGGCCGCTAACATTGCCGCGCCTGACCCCGTTGCGATCAAGACAGAAAAGGCCAAGGCCGAGAAACCGAAGCCTGCGCCGAAGAAGAAGGAAGTGGCCGCCGCGCCGGAGGAACCACTGCCCGAAGACAAGCCTGTGGAGGAAAAGTCCCGATTCCGTCTGCGCAAGATGTTTGGTTTTGGCAGTGGCAGCAGTACCTCTGTGGCCGAGGACCTACCGCCCAAGGTCGAAGCCAAGAAGGAAGACAAGTCAAAGCCTGAGTCCAAGAAAGACGAGAAGCCGAAGGTCGAACCCAAGAAGGAGGACAAGCCGAAGCCTGAACTCAAAAAGGAAGAGAAGCCGAAAGTTGATTCCAAGAAGGAAGACAAGCCGAAGCCTGAACCCAGAAAAGGAGACGAGCCCCAGCCTGAAACCACCAGTGGTGATGGGGAAAAGCGCTCGGGATTCTTTGGCCGTATGTTTGGCGGCAAAAAAGACGCCAAGCCGGTTGAGCCAGCACCCGAGCCCGAGAAGAAAGAGGAAAAGCCCA
>JAQGPI010000289.1 GCA_028293175.1 Verrucomicrobiaceae bacterium
ATCTCTAAGAACAAAAGTAGACCGGCTCAAAACATTGAGCGGCACCTGCGGGACGGATCTCGTGGCGATCACCCGAGTCTGCGTCTCCAAGGGCAGTGGCTTTGCCTGTGCCTTTTGCTTGGCGGGCGTTGATGGCGGGGCAGGCACCTGTTTGGCCTGAGACTTGGCAGGCGGCGCTTCGGCAGCAGGGGCGGGTGGGGGCGACGCTTTTTGTTTTGCAGGTGGAGCTTCCGGGACAGGCTCTGGCTTGGCCTTTTGTTTTGCCACGGGAGGTGGGTCCGCAACGAGTGCGGGTGGCGAAGCGAGTCGCACAGGCTGAGGTAGGGAAGTAGGGGCACTCGCCGCGATGGCTTTGTCGAGCAAGGCCATCCATTCCGCAGGATTGGCGCAGCGTTTGGCCGGATCTGGATTGAGTACGCGCTTCAATGCCTGGTCCACAAGCTTGGGCAAAGCCGCCTTGGCAAGCAAGGGAAGCCAATCGTTATCGCGTTCGGGGCGGTGACCGGTGAGCATCACTGCCAGCACTGCACCTGCGGAAAAAAGAGAGGAACGGATATCGCAGACATCGCCCACCTTTTGTTCCGGACTCGCATAGACCGGGTCCTCTACCTCCAGCCACCAGCCAGCAGGCACTGGAGGGCACAGGGAAATGAGCTGGCGCTTGCCAGCGCCCAATAGCAGCTCGGTGACGACGAAATCCGCAGGGCCAATCTGTGAAAGAGTGAGTCCCTGGCTTTCCGCTTCCTCCAAGCTATGGGCAAACTGACGCATCCAGGTCAAAGCCTCGACCAAGGGCATCGGACGACCCGGAGTCATCGCATCAGAGAGAAGCGGGCCCTGTGGATAATCCTGCACAAAAACAAGCGAATCACCCTCCAGTCGCACCTCGCGCACGGGCAGCACATGCGGATCACGGAAGCGGGCGGTGGCCTGGGCGGTCTGCAGCAGGCTTTGGCGCACCTCAGTGGAGGATTCAGGATCCAAGGCCACGCGATGCAGTAGAACGAGATCGCCGTGGATGCTGCGCGAAATGGAAACGTCCTGGCCCTTGGCCTTGTCCGCGCGTTGGAACCTCTCATCCACCACAGGCGCATCGGACACGCGCAGGGAAGCCTTGCGCTTCGGTGGGGTTTGAACGCTGGATTTTGCCATTACTTAATATGACGTTTCTCCCACTTGTCCTGGCCTCATAATTCTCGACGGGGCTCGGCCCGTTCACGTCTCAAAACTCTGTCGCGAGCCACGATGGCAGGGTCGCTTGCTCGCCATTATATTGCAAGTACGATGGAAGCCTCCTCAGACAGGATGACCGAAATTATCGACTGGCAGGTGCGAAATCCGAGTGAATCCGACTGGATCGAACCAAAAAATGGCGCTGGGGGTCCGATGACAACGCGGGACAACCTAAGGCAACGTGTAGCAAACCACGGCACCGGCGTTGTTCTTGCACAGGAGGTGGCGGTGGCTGAGCACGGGCTGGCTCCAGCATTTGGGTGGCAGGGCCTGGAAGCGCGACTTGATGTCGAGGCTGTCGGCAAGAACACGTGCGAGAACGACTTCGCCCTGGTTGGTGAGGAGGATAGCGTGGCCATCATCACAGAGAAGGCCGGTGCCTTTGGCGACTTCGTTGCTCTGCCACCGTGGTTTACCGGTGGTGAGGTCGATGAGACGGAGGTCGTTGCCGCCGCGCAACTGGTCGTTGAACACCAGCACGTTTTGCATCCAGGGCATGCCACTATGGAAGAGCAGGCCCACATCGCGGTCGGTCCAGCGTTCGGTGAGCGTGCTGTCTTTCCACTCCAGCGTGCGAGCGCCCATGTTGCCAGTGTGGCTGATGAAGATCAGGTTGTCACTGATCAAGGGGGTGGCGGCGTTGCAGAAATCACGGGTGGTAGTGGCGTGCGAAGCGAGCAGCTTGCCGTCTTCAGCAGCGCGCAGCTCCAGGGCTTCGCCTTTAAACAGCATGAGCACGGTCTTGCCATTGCGCTCGACACTCACGGGCGTGCTGTAGCCAGCCTCGCCATCGCCGGTTTGCCAGACGATGTCGCCGGTGACTGCGTCAAGGCTGGTGGTGGATTTGCCAGCGCCGCCGATGTCCAGGATCAGCTTACCATCGACGATCTTGGGGCTGCCCGCATAGCCGTAAACGGGGCGCTTGCCGCCGAGGTCCTTGAGCATGCTCTTCTGCCACAAGAGCTTGCCGCTCAGGGCATCGAGGCAAAGCAGATCACCCTCGCGACTGATGGCGTAGAGACGGCCTGCGTGGATGGTCGGCGTTGCCGCGGTGCCATTCGGCACAATGGGCATTTCGTGGCTCTTGGTGGGCACGGCGTAGGTGTGCTTCCACACGATGCTGCCGCTAGCCAGATCCAGGCACCAAACGGTGTCCTGGTCCTTGCCGTCATTGCCTGCGGCGTAGACGTGAGTGCCAACGACGGCGAAGCTTGCCAAGCCCATGCCGACTTCTGCTTTCCAGGCGATGGCGGGACCATCCGCAGGCCAGTCGGTGCTCCAGCCCACCTCGGGGGTGGTGCTGTTGCCGCGCGGGCCCTGGTAGCCGGGCCAGTCGGCCTCGGCGCTGGGGACCTGGGCTGGCCAGGAAGGGGCCGAAGCCGTGGATTTCACGGCTTCGGAGGTGGAGGATGCAGGGGTGGCCTCGGCGGCCTTGACAGAAGCGGCCGCCTTCGCCGCTTCTTCGTTCTTCAAAGGGGCGGAATCAGCACTGGGCAGCTCGATGACCTCCGGGTCCGCCTTGTCGCCTTTGCGGCTTTCACCGCCGAGGGCAATCAGCTTGCCAGCACCGCCGGGCACGAGGCGATGGAAGAAGCGCGGATGCGCCAGCTTCGTGATCGGCACCCATTGCTCGCCGCGCAGCTCCAGCAGTTCGCCCACGGCACCGCTGGCGAAGAGGCGGCCTTCATGCGCAATGGCGCTGAAGCCAAAGCCGCCGAGCTTGTCCTTGGGCAGGATGGGGGCCTGGCTCCACTTGCCGGTGGCGGTGTCGAGCACCTCCACGTTGCTGGTTGGAGCGTCGCCATCATCCATGCCGCCGATGGCATAGAGCTTGGTGCCGATGCCTTGAACGGCCAGACCGCGGCGCTTGAAGGGCTGCGGATGGGTTTCCCAGGCCCCGCCGGGCTTGGACAAGTCCAGCGTCAGGTAGGTCTCATGCCAATGGGGTGCGCTCTTGTCGGCCTTTCCGCCGAGCGACCAGCCGCCCACGACGTACAGTGTATCACCGATGGCGACACTGTCATGGCTGGAGCGGCGCTGCGGCAGCTTGGGGAGCTGAGTCCAGGCCTTTGCCTTCAAGTCGTAGATGCTGGCGGTTTCGCTGGACCAGAGATCCTGCTTGTCGCCCTTCTTGTTCTGCGCGGCCATGCCGCCAATACGCAGCACTTTGCCCGCCAGGGCGATCAGGGAAGCGCCCTGGGCGGGCTCATCGCTGCTGAGTTTCTCCCAGGCGGCCTGGCCGTCCTGCCAGGTGTAGAGGTCGCCATTGACCTCCTCGCGGCTGTAGGAATGGCGCACACCGGCGTGACCGCCGTAAATGAAGACCTGGCCAGCGGGCGAGGCGACCGCGCCAAAGCTGGCCACAGGCGCAGGAAGCGGCGGGGGAGCCGAGGCGGCACCAGCGGTGAAGCGGCAGGCAAAGGTGAGGGTTATGAGAAGAGGGACACGCATAAGGCGGTAGTGAGGTGGGTTTTGGGGTTTGTTGCTCAGTCGGCTGCACTTGCTCCCAGGTGGTCCACCCACTTGGAAGGTTGTACGCCTTTCTCTTCGGCAAAGGTACGGCTGAAATGGGAGAAGCTACGGTACCCGACCTCAAGGGCGGCCTCCGAGACGTTGCACTGGCCGCTGGCCAGGAGCTGGCTGGCACGCTCGATGCGTTCGCGGCGCAGCCAGAGAGTCAAGGGAAGGCCTTCCACGTGGGCGAAGGTGCGGCTTAGGTAATGCGGGCTGCAACCAGCGGCGACCGCGAGCGCTTCCAGCGAAGGGGCTTCATCA
This sequence comes from Verrucomicrobiaceae bacterium, assembly GCA_028293175.1. Taxonomy (GTDB): domain Bacteria; phylum Verrucomicrobiota; class Verrucomicrobiia; order Verrucomicrobiales; family Verrucomicrobiaceae; genus CAINXC01. Next base: position 4,009 of record JAQGPI010000289.1, read on the forward strand.
AGCTGGCGCAGCAACTCCGCTTTGGCCTTTTCCACCCGCTCGCGAGCCACGCGCTCGGTGCGGGAGACGGCAGTGGGCGCTTCGGGGGCGGCGGGGGCGAACAGCTCGCTTACCAGGAAGTCCGTCAGCCGGGCCGTATCGAGCAACCGCCGCGCCTGCTCGCACAAATGCGGGGCCATCAGCGCATAGGCCCAGGTGCGGTCTTCTGGCGTCAACAAACGGCTGTGCGTGGCGCGACTAGCCAAAGGAGCAGTGACAAATCCCCGCATAGCGGCCGGAATCTGGGAGCGCGCTTCTCCCAGCGCCTGCGCCAGCCACGCGTCAGGATACACCAGAGTCAGGCATTCATGGCGCTCGCGACCACCCAGCCGACGGGCGGAGTTAACGCCCCGAGTCCAAAGCAAGGTCTTCGACCGCAGGTGCGCTCGCTGTCCGGCCTTCCAAGTGAGCTCAGCTTCACCTTGGAAATTCAGGTGCAGGCAGAGGCTTGCATCAGGGGCCGCTGCCTTCCAAGGAACATCCGTCGGACCCAGGCTGGCATGCCAGAAACGGGTAGGTTGAGGAAGTTCGCTCGGTTTTGACATTGAGATTCAGTCTCATTATATGGACTGAATGCAACCTTCAACCACTCTGTCTCATCCCATTGGTGATGTCTTGCACAGCACTGGTGATGAATTGCGATTTCGCAGGTCAGCGTCAGTTCAGAACATGCATCCGGCAGCAGAAACGGGGGCCGAAGCTTACAGATGGGGGTCCTCACACCCCTCTTGCCTTTCCCCCATGAGATTCCGCTTCTTACCACTGTTTGCCCTGCTTGCCAGCGTGGGCAGCCTTTCCGCCACTGCCACTACGTTCTTCATGGACAAAGTGACTGATGTGGTCGCCCCCGGCATCCGCGGCGCCACCACCACCACCTATTTCGGCTGGGAAACCTTCAACGAGGTCGGCAACCGCTTAGTGCCGATTGATGACAGCACGCCCGATATTGGCACAACTGCAACCGGAGTCCGCTTCCTGACAACCAGCACGGATGTGCATGTGTCCAACACCAGCGGCAATTACTACAGCTTCGGCACCACTCCTGCGGAAACAGTGAGCGTAGTAACAGACGGCGCGGTGGGCGGGGCCGGTTTCACCACTATCATAGCCCAGTTTGTCACCTCCGGCGGACCCTTCCCCGACCCCGTCGTGCTGGGCCCCATCGATGGTGCCTCACCCACCGTGGTGCAGGGCACCAACAAGGCGGGCAGGGGCCAGATCTGGGCCCTCTGGAGGGTTGCCGGCAATCAGGCTACCTACACCTTCACTGTTTCCGGCGTGGCCAACCACTACACCTTTGATCGCGTAGTAGTGGACACTGCCTTCAGCACCACCGGCTTCTCCACCGATTCTATGGTGGCAAACACCCCTGCCCTTGCTTCTGTCATGGACAAGATTTCTGCCTTGGTAGAGTCCAGCAGCCGAGGCACTGCCAATACCACTTGGTTCGGCTGGGAAAACTTCAGCGACGTGAACGGCACTTTCACGGGTGTGATCAATGACAGCACCCCCGACATCGGCACAGCCGTCACGGGAGCTAATTTCCGCACCACCAACGGTCAGGTTCATGAACTCGGTTCCGGCAACATCTACTTCCCCACCACCGGATATGAACTGGCCGAGGAAGTGACCGTCCCCACCAGCGGCACTGTAGGCAGCACAGGCTTCACCACGATCATCGCCCAGATTCAATCAGCCCCAGGCTTTGGCGCTTTTGCAGACACCATCACGCTCGGCTCCATCGAAGACGTGGCACCCACAGTCGTGCAAAGCCTGACTAGCAGCAACATCGGCCTGCTGTGGGCCAAGTGGCAGATCCCTGGCAACAAGGCCAGCTACACCTTCACCATCACTGGCCCTGACGACACGCCGCACTTCAGCTTCGACCGCATGGTGGTGGATACAAAGTTCAGCACCACCGGCTTCGTGGATGACACGATGATCGCTAGCGAACTGAGCATTGCCGAAAGCTTGCTGCCAGCCGCCCAGATCGACACGGCTTACAGCCCAGTTACCTTCACCGCCACCGCAGGCACCACTCCCTATACCTGGGCCGTTAGCGCTGGCGCTCTTCCAACTGGCATGGCTCTGAGCACTGCCGGTGTTCTTAGCGGTACTCCGACCGTCGCTGGCAGTTTCAACTTCACGGTTGAAGTGACCGATCACTTGGACAACACCGCCACCAAGGCTTTCGCTTTGACTACGGCAGTCGGCCCGGTGATTTCCACCGCTCCCCTTCTGGCTGACATCTACAAAGGGGTAAACGTCAGCATTCCCCTGGCTAACACCGGCGGCACGGCTCCTTTCACCTGGATCAAATCGGCCGGTGATCTGCCGGATGGCCTGTCTGTGAATTCCGCTGGTATTCTCTCCGGCACACCTTCCACAACAGGTGAGTTCACCTTCACTGCCCAGATTACCGATGACAACGGCTTCACGGCCGCCAAGGAATTCCAGATCACCGTCAAGGAACTGAGCATTACTACGCCATCCTCGTTGACGGGCGCTGTCAAAGGCCTCGCCTACTCGGCGACCTTCAGCGCTAGTGGCGGTTCGGGTACGCTCACCTGGACCAAGGATAGCGGCACCCTGCCTGCTGGCCTAACTCTTAGCCCCACTGGTGTTCTTTCCGGCAAGCCCACCGTTCCAGTCAGCAATGCGGCTTTCACGATCAAGGTGACCGACGCGAGCAACTTCTCCGCCACCAAGGCCTTCACGCTCACTGTCACCGCCACTTACCTCAAGCCCGTGCTGACCCAGCCGGTCTTGGGTACTACGACCGTCGGCGTGCCCTTCAGCTTCACCCCGGTGGCCACCAACTACCCTTCCTCCTTCACCGTC
>JAQGPI010000645.1 GCA_028293175.1 Verrucomicrobiaceae bacterium
TTCCTTTTAGTGTCGGCGCATCTCGTTCAATCATTATCTACCCTCGCATCCCATGTCTGACATTGCTCTCGCCAAAGGCGAAAAGTTTCTCCAGGAAAACGCCGCCAAGGAAGGCGTCACCACCACCGCCAGCGGTCTTCAATACAAGGTCCTCACCCCAGGCACCGGCAAGAGCCCGAAGGCCACCGACACGGTGCTCGTTCATTACGCAGGCACGCTGATTGACGGCACCGAGTTCGATAGTTCCTACAAGCGTAAGGAGCCCATCGAGTTTCCCTTGAACGGCGTGATCGCTGGCTGGACCGAAGGCGTGCAACTCATGTCCGAAGGCGCAAAGTTCCGTTTCTTCATCCCCTCCAAGCTCGGCTACGGCGCTCGCGGTGCGGGTGGCGTGATCGGACCAAACCAAGCGCTGATCTTTGAGGTCGAACTGCTGAAGGTGAAGTAAAGACAGAAGACTTTAAGACATCAGACAGAAGACCTGATCTGAAGACTAGTGCCAACAAAATGGCCCCGTGCGGTATCTCCGCACGGGGCCATTTCGTTTCAGATCTTCTGTCTGGTGTCTTAAAGTCTTCTGTCTACTTCACCACCGGCTTCAGCACCATGTTGCGGTAGTCGATGTTGGTGTGGTCACCTTGGAGGTAGATGGGGCCGGGCTTCGTTTCTTCGCTCGTGAGCGCACCGCCGGTGCAGCCGAGCACGGGCTGGTTGTCGATGATGGTCTTGCCGTTGAGCACCACATTCACATGGCGGTCCACCAGCGTGATGTCCAGCGTCTGCCATTCGCCGATGGGCTTCTCAGCGTTCACAGATGGCGTGATACGGCTGTAGAGCGCGCCCATGTTGTGCGGGTCCAGCGGCTTGCCAAAGGATTCCGCGATCTGGATTTCGTAGATGCCACGCAGGTACACGCCGCTGTTGCTGCCTTCCTGCGTACGCACTTCAAGCTTCAGATTGAAGTCCTCAAACTCCTTGTCCGTGCGGATGTTGCCGAAGTGCTTGCCCTTCTCCACGCGGTTCTGCATCACGCCATCCACCACGCTCCAGCCGTTGTCGGAGTCCGGCTTGATCAAGCGCCAGCCGGTCAGGTCCTTGCCGTTGAAGAGTTGAATCGGATCACTGTACTTCACCTTGGAAAGGTCAGGCGTCGCAGGCACCGGCGGAATGCGATGGCCGGTGAACTCAGCCTTGCTGGACTCCTTGCCATCGGCCTTCACTTTCACGGTGGAAAGCGCCAGCTCATCGCCCTTAGCGGTGGCGGTGATCGTTTCAGTTGTCTGCTCTTCTTTGTTAGTCTTGGCGTTCTTGGTCTTGCTGATGCGGGTCACCACCAGCTTGTCGCCTTCGAGCTTCACGCCCTGCACCGGTACCACGCTTCCGCCGCCCCACAGGATGCTGCCGCTGAGCTCGCCGCCCTTGTCTTCAATGCCCAGCCAGCCCGCGCCGCCGCCAGGGATGGTCAGCGCCCAGCGGCCGGTGAATGTGTTTTCCGCGAAGGCGGCGGTGCCGCTGGCGATCAATGACAGGGCGATGAGCAGGCTCGAGGTACGTGGTGGGATAAACATAGAGATAGGGTAATCTAGAACGCATGCATCTGAAGCGAACTATCGGCCGATGGCAAAGGGTTTAGCGCCCTGTAGCGGTTGGCCTGATCCTTCGAGCATATATCAAATCATCGCCAAAATGCGCCGCATGGCAGGCATTCTGCTGGGAAGTGAAGTGCGCTAAACCCCTCGCAGCGCCGAACCCCTGCTTCACATGCTCCGTTCCAACGCAACCGTCTCGCGACGTGGCCTGTCCACGGTCTTGTTTCTCAGCCTCACGCTGGTGCTTTGCCTGCTGTCGTCGCAGTTCACCCATGCCCAGACATGGAGCGCCACAGCCGCTTCGGACAACTGGAGCGTGGGCACTAACTGGGCCGGGGGAGTCGCGCCGGTCACCGGCGGGCAGGCTAATTTCGCTGCTTCCACCAGGCTTACTTCCAACAATGACATTACCGGCCTCAACCTCACCGTCATCAGCTTCGGTGCGACCGCAGGGGCCTATGTCGTTACCGGCAACCAGATCACCCTGGGTGGTGATTTTACCGACAGCAGCACCGCGCAAATCAACTTCAATGCGGCCCTCTTGCTCACCAGCCTCCGCACCTTCAATGTGACCAATGCATTGGGCGACCTCGTTGTGGGGTCTGTCGTCTCCGGCACCAATTCAGGGGTTACCATGTCAAAGGCGGGGAAGGGCGCTCTCACCTTCACCAATGCCAATACCTACACCGGCCTCACCGATATCCAGGATGGCATGTTCACCCTCTCGGGTGTCAGCGGCAGTCTGGTACTTGGCACCGGCATCGCCATCAGCAACGGAGCCACCTTCCGCCTGCTCAATACCGCTGCGGCCAGCAATACGAACCGCATTGCCGATACCCAGGCCATCAGCCTTACCAGCGGTAACATTCAGTTTTCCCACACTGGCGGCGCAGCCAACTACAGCGAAACCACCGGCGTGCTCACTCTCGCCAGTGGTGTCAATACCATCACCGCCAGTCAGGCGGATCCAGGGCAGACCTCGGCGCTGACCTTTGCTTCCCTCAACCGCACGGGCGGCGTGATCAATTTCGCTGGCACCGGCCTCGGGGATGATACACGCAACCGCATTGCCTTTACCAGCCTCACTGCCAACGACGGCATCATCGGCGGCTATGCCACGGCCGGCAGTGATTTCGCCAAGTACGACACGTCCATTGGTTCCGTGCGGGCCATGCAGTCTGCCGATTACACCACCACAGCGCAGAATACCTGGGCCTCCACGAGCAACGTCATGCTCACCGGTTCCGCAACTCTCTCTGCCAGCCGACAGATCAATTCACTCAACATCGCCGCTGCCGCGCCCACCATTGCCGACCTCGGCAACAACACCCTGCGTGTGGAGAGCGGCGGGCTTCTGCTGAGCGGAACCTCTGCCATCACGCTTCAGCATGGCACGCTCACGGCGGGCGAGGGGACTAATGCCGCTGGCACGCTTTATCTGCACCAGAACAGCAGCGCCCCTCTCACCATGGGTGCCAGGATCACCAACAATGGCACTGGTGCCGTCACCCTTGTTAAAGCTGGCGCAGGCAATCTCAACCTTGCTGAGGCCAACACTTACACAGGTCCTACCCTGGTGTATGCCGGTACACTGCGCAGCATGGTGACCAATGCACTGCCTGGCACCACGGCCTTGACGCTTGGGGATGCCTCTGGCTCGGCAGCGAACCTGGACGCTACCGGCGTCAGCCAAAGTCTCTCTGGTCTCTCCGTGCTGGGCAATACCAGCACTGTGCATGCCATCACCGTCACCGCCGGTGAAACCATGAACATCACCGGAGCCATCAACATTGGTGCCAATGTGTTTGCCGCCACTACCACCACCACTTTTCTCGGTGGCGGCACGCTTACGGTCAACAATCCAGGCGGCCTCATCCAGCTCGGTTTGGCCACTGGCAACATCACTTACAACGCCGCGACCCTGGATCTCTCCAGCCTATCCAGCGTGAACATCAACCTGGGCACCACCGGCACCACCACTACGAGCCTGCTGCGCATTGGCGACAACAACAGCACCAGCGGCAGCGGCGCTTCCACCTTGAAGCTCGCACCGAACAGCACCATCACCGCCCTGCGCATCTCCCTCGGCGGGGAAACGGGCAGTGGTGCCAATCAGACCCTGGCGCTTGGGACTGGAACGAATCTCCTCAACACCGGGACCTTGGACGTAGGTGCTTCCAGCACATCTGCGGGCGCTCGCGGCATAGGCGTGGTCAATTTTCTTTCCACCACCAATGGCACGCTGAAGTTGCGGGGCGTCGATGGCACTTCGGCCGCCTCCACGTTGAACGTGGGGTACGCTACGGTTGCCACCACTTCAGGCACCCTCGGCGCGACATTCGATACTCGCGGCCACAATGCCGACATCCTCGTCACTACGCTGAACATCGGCGGGCGCACGACCGGCACCGGCATCAGCAATACCACGTTTGATTTTGACAAGGGCACACTCGCGGCCACCACGACCGTCATCGGCATGAAAGGAAGTGCCAATACGAACATCACCAGCCTGACCGGCGTCGTCACGTTCGGAGGGGGCACGGTCAATCTCGGCAATGTCACCGTGGCCACCAATGGCAGCGGGGCTGGAGCTGCCATTGGCACCGCAGTAGGCACGCTCAACGTCTCCGGCGGCACGGTCACTCTTGGCAGCCTCGCCATGGCCTCTACTTCCAATGCGACTGGCACGGCCACCGGGACTTTGAATCTCACCGGCGGCGATGTGATCTTGAACGGTGCCATCACCCGCATCGGCGGCGCGGGTACTAACAATGCCATTGTCACCCTCAATGGAGCCACCCTGGACATGAGGGGCAATACCATCGGCACCAGCACCAGTGCCGTCACCTTCAATGCGCAGTCCGGCATCGCCAAGAACTTGGGTGCGATCAATGGCACCAGCGGCCTCACCAAGAGCGGTGCGGGAACGCTGGAACTTCAAGGTTCCAACAGCTATAGCGGCCCCACTACGGTCACTGCCGGTATTCTCAAAGTGGCCACCATCTCCAATGGCGGCGCGGCCAGCACGCTCGGCAGTTCCGCCAGCGATGCGGCCGGCGTTGTACTCAATGGTGGTACACTGCAATACACAGGGGCCACCGGTTCATCGAACAGGTTGTTCAGCGTGGGCACCGCGGCGGGCAGCGCTCTGGATGCTTCGGGCACCGGTCCGCTCAGCCTTGGCACGGCGGGTGCCATTGGCCTCAACGGCCAGACTGGCACGCGCACCTTGACGCTTACGGGCACCAATACAGACGACAACCTCCTCGCCGCCAGCCTGGGCGATGATGGTGTCAATGCTTCATCGCTGACCAAGGCCGGAATCGGTACCTGGGTGCTCACCGGCACGCATTCCTATACCGGAACGACAACGGTGAACGCAGGCAAGCTGCGGTTGGATTTCAGCGGTGCGAGCGCGCCTTCGGCCAATATCATTGGCTCCACTTCAGCACTGGCCCTGGGCGGCGGTACGCTGGAAATCAAAGGCGTATCGGGTGGCAGCCCCACTCAGGCTTTCGCCAGCCTTGCGGTGAATGCAGGGGCCTCAGTGCTTTCAACTTCGCTCAATGGCGCGACCAGCCTGACGGTCAATTTCGGCGGTGCCTCCATTGTGCGCAGCGCGGGCGGCACGGTAAATTTTCAGCCCTCGGCAACGAATTCTTTCACCACCACCAATGCAGTGAACAATGCTGCCAGCATCCTCGGCGGCTACGCGCTGATCAATGGCACGGACTGGGCCGCACGAGATGGCTCGGGCAACATCACTGCCCTGGCCACCTACACGCCACTGACGACGGCGGCAACGAATGCCAACACCGCCAACTACAGCTTGTCCGGGGGGCAGAATCAGTTGGGTGTCGTCACCGTGAACAGTTTGAAGCTTACCGGTACGGGCACCTTGGCCATGGGCGCTAATGCGCTCACCTTCACCGGTGGTGCGGGCGGTCTGCTGTATGCTCCGGCTGGCTGCGGCGATACCTACAATATCACGGGCAGCGCGGTGGTTGGTTCAGGCACCACCAGTGAATTTATTGTCAGCGTGAATCAAGGCACGCTGAACATTGCCAATCCATTGGTGAGCAGCACGGCCACCGCTGGCAGCATGACTAAGGCGGGCGCGGGCACGCTCGTCTCCACCGGCACCAGCCTTTATACCGGGGCAACCTGGGTGAACGGCGGCGTCTTGGAGATCAGCGGCACGGGGACGATCAATTCCGCCACGGGCAGCGTGATCGTCGCCCCCGGCGGCACGCTGCGGGTGAACAGCAGCAATGCTGCCGGTGCGGTGGCTGACGGTGCGGCCGTGACGCTGACCGGCACCTTGGACGTTCGAGCGAATGAAACGATTGGCGGCCTTTCTGGCGCTGGCACGGTGACCAATAACGGAGCTGTGAACACTGTGCTGACCGCGAACAGCAGCTCGACCACCACCAACTTTTCCGGCGTGCTACAGGATGGTTCCACAAACACTCTGGGCCTCACCAAAGCGGGCACGCTGGTACTCACGCTCAGCGGCACGGCGAGCAATACCCATACTGGCCTCACTACGGTGAGTGCGGGCACACTGAGTCTTGCGAAGACGGGCGGCGCGCTTGCCATTAGCGGCAATGT
>JAQGPI010000360.1 GCA_028293175.1 Verrucomicrobiaceae bacterium
AGCGCAATAGGCGGCTGCTGCTGCTGGGCCCTGTGCATTGATTAGAAGCGAAGCCGCAGGATCCAGTTCGCAATGATCCACATCGGTATCCCCTGCGGCGTTGATCAGCACATCAAAGGAGTGATCAGCTAGCACCGCTGCGACCAGTTCAGGCTTCGCTAAGTTGAGCTCGCTCCTGCCGAGGGCTTTAACGGTCAGCCCCTGCGCCGTGTAACGGCGGACCAGCGCCTTGCCCAGACGGCCGTTGGCACCCAATACCAGGAGATTTGTCGGCGAAGCCATCGTGCAGAGGTCAATGAAGCGTCTGAATGAAACGCGATGATTTCGGGGTCGGCATGGAGGGCGTATGTTGTAGCTGATGCCGTGCGGGTCAAGGTGTTTGGCCATGAGCTCCGCTTCCAACACAAGCGAATACCGCTCACTTTTCCCTCGCCAATACAAGGCCAATGGGTTTATTGGGTCCGTATACAGAACGGACATCCCTGTCCTGCCAGAGCAACCTTCAATCTTTTCATTCCAATGAGCGAGCCCACTTCTTCCGATGCCTTCGGTTCCGCGCCGGGGTCCGATCCTTTCCAAACGGCTAAAGCCAGCGCCATGAAGGCCGCTGAGGAGCTCCGTGCCGCAGCCTCGGCTAAGGCGCAGGACCTGCGTGCCGCCGCCGAACAGCGCGCCCAGCAGCTCAAGAGCGCCGCGCAGGAGCACGCGGGCGAGTTCAAGGAGTATGCCGACCAAGCATTTACCGAAGCGCGTGACCGCTATGAGGAGGTGCGCACCGAAGGCGAAAAGTTTGTGCGTGAGAAGCCCATGCAGGCTGTAGCCACGGCGTTTGGCATCGGCCTATTGGTGGGCCTGATCATGCGTCGATAAATCGCCGACCGGCCATTCTCCCCTCCCGTTCAAGCATGGCCGAGCCAGCTCCACTGCCGCCTTCATTTGGGGCGCCTCCATCAGGCCTGGACCGTGTCCGGGCCTTGTTGCAGGCGCTTCTTCTATACGTTGTCGCGCGCGGCCACTTGTTCCAAATCGAGGCGAAGGAAGCAGGCACACAGCTCGTTTCGATCGCCATTGGTGCCATTGTCGCTGTGGCAGCGCTCGCTGGTGCCTGGCTTTTGGTGGTGCCTGCGGCGATTGGGTATGCGGTGCGCCATTACGATCTACCGTGGGAGTATGTCGCCGGTGGAGTGGGCGCGGCGCATTTGCTTGTGGCTGCCATTTTTTTGCTGCGTCTCCGGCTCCGGCTGCGTGGGTTGAAGCTGTTTGAAGAAAGCCTGAACCAGTTTGAAAGGGATCGCGCATGGGTCGGACACAAAGAGACGCAGCCGAAGTAAAGCGCCGCCTGCTGGCGGAGCTGGATGAAGCGAGGAGATCGATTGCCAGTGAGGCATCCGAGGTGGCGGTGCAGTTGAGCCCGTCAACTCTCATGCATCGCAGCCTGGAGAAGCATCGCTGGGCGTGGATCGCAGGCGGCACGCTCGCGGGCGCCATGCTCATTCGCTTCCTGCTTCCCGCCAAGAAGTTGCCAGCGAATCAGTTTAGGAGTGACAATTCTGGCGAAACCGATAAAAAACGCGGGGTCGCTGTCGTGGTCTCGGGGATTATTTTCACCCTCGTCCGTCGGGCAGTGGCAAATTACGCCGCTACGCATCTCAGAGAGCATGCCAAGAATTACCTCGAATCGATTCTGAACCGCCGAGATCCCGTCTGACCCGCCCATGTCGCAAACTGCCGCTCCTGCTCCCGCCGAAGAACCCCAAGTTGTCCCTGTCCTCAATTCCGTGGACGATTATTTGAAGTTCTGCATTCAGTACGATGCCTCAGACCTTCACCTTGCCACTGCAGCCGCGCCGGTGTGGCGGCGGTACGGTAATTTGCAACCCATCTGGGAAAGCAGCACCCATCGTGCGGCCAATCTGACTTCCGAAGATACGCATCGCCTTGTCCGCACTTTCCTCAGCGAGAAGCAGCTTGAGCAGCTTGAAACGCGTGGGGACGTAGATTTCGCCTACTCGCCGGACTTCGGCCGCTTCCGCGCCTCCATCGTCAAGCAGCGCCTCGGCATTGACATGGCGTTTCGCATAATCAACACCCGCATCCGCACTATCGCCGAGCTGAATCTGCCGGATGTGGTGCGCACGCTGATCCGTTATCACAACGGCCTCGTGCTGGTGACCGGGCCCGTGGGCTGCGGCAAATCCACCACGCTTGCCGCCCTGGTGGATGCGATCAATGAGGAGCGCGAGGATCATATCATCTCGCTGGAAGATCCGATCGAGTACGTGTTTGAGCCGAAGAGCTGCCACATCAACCAGCGCGAGGTGCATACCCACACTGCTTCCTTTGCTACCGCTCTGCGCGGTGCTCTCCGTGAAGACCCGGACGTGATCATGGTGGGGGAAATGCGCGACCTTGAGACCATCTCGCTCGCCATCACCGCTGCGGAAACGGGCCACTTGGTGCTCGGCACGCTGCACACCGGCAATTCCGCCCGTACTCTGGACCGCGTGCTGGATGTGTTCCCCTCCGATCAGCGCGATCAGATTCGCGTGATGGTGTCCGAATCGCTGCGCGGGATTATCAGCCAGCAGCTCGTGCCGCGCATCGATGGCAATGGCCGCGCCATGGCCATGGAGATCTTGGTGAATACGCCCGCCGTGGGCTCCACCATCCGTGATGGCAAGACCTTCATGCTCAACGGCATCATGCAGACGGGCAAGTCCGTAGGCATGGTCACCATGGATGATTCACTCCGCTCGCTTTACTCCGCCGGCATCATCAGCCGTGAGGAATGTGAATCCCGCGCCGAAGACAAGGCCATCATGAAGTCGTTCTTCAAGTCGTAGCTCCCAGTCCAAGTACTCCGCACTCGAATCACCGCTGCGCCGGACGCTGCTGATTTCCGCTCCATACCTTTTCTCTCTTCCTACCATGGCCATCATCGACGCCTACTTTCAGAAGCTCATCGACATGGGCGGTTCAGATCTTCACCTCAGTCAGGGACAGCCCCCTAAAATCCGCGTTCATGGTGCCATCAAGCCCATCGGTGACGAGATCCTGGATCAGGCCACAATGGAGGCGATGATGACGGAAATCTGCGACCAACGCGCCTGGGACAAGTACCAGGACCGTGGCGATCTGGACTTTGCTTATGAGATGGATGGCGACAACCGCTTCCGCTGCAACTACCTGCGGCAGCAGTACGGCTATGGTGCCGTGTTTCGTATCATTCCCACCAAGATTGCTTCTCTTGAGCAGCTTGGCATTCCGCCTGTGGTCAAGGAATTTGGCCACTTGCGTAGCGGCTTGGTGCTGGTGACGGGGCCCACCGGCTCTGGCAAGTCCACCACGCTTGCGGCCCTGCTGGATTACATTAATACCAACTTCCGTCGGCACATCATCACGATCGAGGAACCTATCGAATTCGTACATCGCAACAAACGCAGCATCATCACCCAGCGCGAGGTGCCCATTCAGACGCCGAGTTTCGCCGATGGCCTCCGCGCCGCCTTGCGTGAGGATGCGGACATCGTGCTCGTGGGTGAAATGCGCGACCTTGAAACCATCTCGCTGGCCCTTACCGCCGCCGAGACGGGACTGCTGGTGTTTGGCACCTTGCACACGAACAACGCCCGCAAAACCGTTGACCGTATTGTGGACGTCTTCCCTGCCGACCAGCAGAGCCAGGTGCGCACCATGCTTGCCGCCTCACTCAAGGGCGTGGTTGCCCAGTTGCTCATGAAGACAGCCAATGGCCGTGGCCGTGTTGCTGTGAACGAAGTGCTCGTCTCCACGCCTGCCGTGTCCTCCATCATCCGTGAAGGGGCCACCCAGAAGCTTTACGACGTGATCATTGGGGGCAAGGCCCAGGGCATGCAGTTCATGGATGAAACGATCTGGCAGAAGCTGCGCGATGGTCTAGTGAGCCCCATGGAGGCCTACATGAAGGCGATCGACAAGGCCCGCTTCAAAGGCTTCCTGCCGCCTGAAGACGCCGCGCTGGCGAATGCCGGCGGCGGTGAGGCGAAGAAGTAACTCACGTCATCCTCGAACGATCTCATTCGGCAGTTCGTTGCGGTCATCATTCTGGCAGGGAAAGTGTTCCGCAAGCAGGGTGCCAGCGCGCTGCACGGTTTGGATCAGGCCCTGAGTAAGGCGGCCCTCCCTAAACGCCTGGGACATCGTGGCGGCGAGTTCCTGCCAGAAGGCCTCGCTGCATTTTTCGTGAATGCCTAGATCGCCGACGATGGCGAAATTGCGGGAGCGCGGAGCGATGAAGAGCAGTACGCCGTTGCGTTCTTTGGTTTTCGTCATGCCCAGCTTTTGAAATTGTTCCGTCGCCGCATCCATGGGCAGGGGGCATTTCTTGTGTGAAACAAAAATGCGAATCTCGCCTGAGGTGCGGCTTTCAGCCTCAGCAATGGCGGCCATCAGGAGCTTGGTATTGAGCCGGAAAAGAAACCACCAATGGATCATGAGCGTGTGATAGTGATGGATTAAAGTTTACCAGTCGCCGCTGGCTCCGCCGCCGCCAAAGGTGCCGCCGCCCCCGCGATAGTTGCCACCGGAGGAGCCGCGGTCCGATGAAGAGCCTCCCCCGCCGGAAAGACCGCTGATCATGAGTATGCGCGCTACATCCAGCAGGTTCCAAAAGACAAAGCGTCCGCCGCGTTGAATCATCGTATCGCCCATCTGGCACCAGATGAGGAAGGCGGCCACCAGCCCGATGATGATCCAGAGGCTGTTGCTGCTACCAGCGTCGTCGTAGGAATCTGGCAGTGTGGTACCGGTGCCCTTGTACTCATTGCGAGTCGCCTTAAAGATCGCCTCCACTCCCTGCTCCAGCCCAGCGGCGTAGTTCCCCGCCTTGAATTGCGGACGGATCACTTCGCGGATGATGCTGCTGGCGATGGAATCAGGTACCGCGCCTTCCAGACCATATCCTACTTCAATCCTGAGTTTTCTGTCCTGAGTAAAGACAAACAGGATCAGTCCGTTCTGCCGCTGCTTGCCACCAGTGCCCCAGGACTGAGCAGTTTTGACGGTATAATCCTCAAGATAGGTGTCCTCCGGCAGCTTCGGGAAGATCACCACCAGCACCTGGTTCGTCGTCGCACGTTCGAATTGCTCCAACTTCGCATCCAGACGCTGCGCCACATCAGGCGCAACGACGTGGGCGTAATCGTTGAAGTACCGGTCCGGCTTGGGCGGCAGCGGCGTCTCCCCGTGCAGGGCAGGCACCCCGCTAATAACCAGCAGGGCCAGCACCGTCCAAAGCCGGAAGTGACCACACGCGCTCAACATGTCAGCGCGCTATTTGGCAGGTTGGGGAGCCAACGGAGGCAGCGGCGTGGATGCCGGGGCCGACGGTGTTGCGGTTGGAGGAGCCTCAGCCGTGCGAACTGGTGGAGCTGGAGCTGCCGCCGAAGGTGCAGGCTTATTGAAATCAAACTGCACCTTGGGTGGCTCGCTAGCACCGGCGGCAGACTTGAAATAGGCCTTGGGCGTGAACCCCATGAGACCAGCATACAGTTTCTCGGGCAGGCTTTTCACTGCCGTGTTGTACGTCTGGGCTGACTCGTTGAAGCGCCCGCGTTCCACGCTGATCCGATTCTCGGTGCCAGCTAGTTCGGCCTGCAAGTTGTTGAAGCCTTCATTAGCCCTGAGCTGCGGGTAGTTCTCAGACACGGCCATCAAACGGCCGAGTGCACCGCCTAGCCTGGCCTGCGCGTCTTCCCACTGCTTCAGCGTTGCCTCATCCGGCACAGTGCCTGGCTTGAGTTGAATCTTGCCAACAGATGAACGCGCGTCGGCGATCTCCGTTAGCGTGCTCTTCTCGAAGTTGGCCTGCCCGGAGACGGTCGAGACAAGGTTCGGGATCAGATCGAGACGGCGCTGATAAACGTTCTCCACGTTCGCCCACTGCTTGTCCGCGCCTTCACTGAGAACTACGAGTTTGTT
>JAQGPI010000363.1 GCA_028293175.1 Verrucomicrobiaceae bacterium
CTCTCTTGCAGCCCTCCCCTCCCAGCCTTCCACGGATGACTGGTCCGCCTTTCTGCGTCTTGTGCTTGCCGAGTTCGATTGTGTCACCGGCACGCTCCATCGTCTCGATCCGGCGGACAACCTGCTCAAGCTTGTCACTTGCGAACGCATTCCCGAGGCTCTCATTCCTATCATTCAAACCATTCCCATCGGCAAAGGCGTTGCTGGTGCCGCCGCTGAGCGCAAGGAGCCCGTGGAGCTGTGCAACCTGCAAACGGATACCTCTGGCGTGGCCAAACCCGACGCCAAGAAAACCCAGGTGCAAGGCTCCCTCGCCGTGCCAGTGCTCGGTGAAAGCGGCGAACTTTGCGGCACCATCGGCATTGGCAAGATGACGCCGCACGAGTTCACCGAGGCCGAAAAAGAAAGCCTCATGAGCATCGGTCGTGCGGTTGCTGGCAGGCTGGCAGCCCAGCGTTAGAATAGCAGATATGAGCCAACCAAGCTTAGCAGGGGTGAAGTCTTGAGACGGCTCTCTCAGCAGAAAACGTGGAGGAAGTGAAGGCGGGAGCGAGGGCTAAAACGTAACTTGCACAAGGAAAGGCATTGAAGGCCCCTGGCATGGCGCTAGCTTGTTGAATCCCACCCTTTTTATGTCCCTCGACACTATCCGCACCTTCGTTACTGGTTCCGGCGCCGCCGGCAAGCTTTGCTCACTCCCAGCACTGAAGGAAGCGGGTATTGCTCCTAACTTGGACCGCCTGCCAGTGTCGATCCGCATTGTGCTGGAAGCGCTCGCTCGTCATTGCGACGGCAAGAAGGTGACCGAGGCGGATGTGAGAAACCTGGGTGCGTGGAATGCCAAGGCTCCCGGCGAGTATGAAATCCCGTTTGTGGTGGCGCGCATCGTTTTGCAGGATTTTACTGGCGTGCCTCTGCTGGTGGATTTGGCCGCGATGCGCAGTGCCGTTCACGCCATGGGCAAGGACGCGAAGATGATCGAGCCGCTGGTGCCGGTGGATCTGGTGGTGGACCACAGCGTGCAGGTCGATTACGCAGGCACAGGCAATGCTCTGGAGCGCAACCTGGACCTTGAATTTCATCGCAACAAGGAACGCTATGAGTTCCTGAAGTGGGGCGAACAGGCTTTTGATACCTTCAAGGTGGTGCCTCCCGGCATCGGCATCGTGCATCAGGTGAACCTTGAGTACCTTGCCAAGGGCGTGCTGGAAAAGAACGGCACTTTTTACCCGGATTCGTTGGTGGGTACCGATTCGCACACCACGATGATCAATGGCCTCGGTGTGGTTGGTTGGGGCGTGGGCGGCATCGAGGCGGAAGCCGGGATGCTGGGCCAGCCTGTCACCTTCCTGGTGCCGGAAGTGGTGGGCGTGTACCTGAGCGGCGCACTGGCCCCCGGTGTGACTGCTACGGACATGGTGCTGCTTGTGACCGAAATGCTGCGCAAGACCAAGGTCGTAGGCAAGTTCGTTGAATTCTACGGCCCGGGTGCCAAGGCGCTCAGCGTGCCGGACCGCGCTACCATCGCCAACATGGCCCCGGAATACGGTGCGACGATGGGCTTCTTCGGTATCGACGAGGAAACCGTAGCCTACCTGCGCGGCACCGGCCGCAGCGAAGTGCTGTGCCAGACAGTGGAAAACTACTACCGAGCTCAAGGCCTCTGGGGCATTCCTGCGGATCGCGATGCTATCGAATTCACGCAGGTGGTGGACCTCGATCTCGCCACCGTGAAGCCAGGCGTGGCCGGACCGAAGCGCCCGCAGGACCGCATTGATCTGGACTCCCTCAAAACCAAGTGGGATGACCTGCTGGTCAAGGCTGCTCCCGATGGCTATGGTAAGGCTCCTGCCCTTGGCTCCAGTGAGCCGGTGGAACAGTCCTCCAGGCTCGACAGTACGCCAGATGCAGAGCAGGGCATCACTGCGATGGGTGCCGGCGTCGGCGTGGTGACTGAAAACAGTGAAGAACCCGGCTATCCCCTGTGGGAAGTGACCGTTGATTCCAAAGATGGTATCGCCGATACCATCACCCACGGCAGCGTGCTGATCGCCGCGATCACGAGCTGTACGAACACCTCCAACCCCAGCGTCATGCTGGCCGCTGGCTTGCTCGCCAAGAAGGCCAATGCTCGCGGTCTAACGGTGAAGCCAAGTGTCAAAACCAGCCTCGGCCCAGGCAGCCGCGTGGTGACGGATTATCTCAACAAGACCGGCCTCCAAGTGGAGCTCGACAAGCTCGGCTTCCAGACGGTGGGCTACGGCTGCACCACTTGTATCGGCAATTCCGGCCCGCTCGATAAGGGCATTGAAGACGTGGTGCGCGGCGAAGATATCATCGCCGCCTCCGTGCTCTCCGGTAACCGCAACTTCGAAGCCCGCGTTCATCAAAGCGTGAAGGCGAACTTCCTCATGTCGCCGCCGCTGGTCGTTGCCTTCGCCATCGCAGGCACCGTGGATATTGATTTGAGCACCGAATCCCTCGGTCTTGGCAGCGATGGGCACCCTGTTTATCTAGCGGACATCTGGCCTTCCAGCCACGAGATCGCCGAAGCCATGAACGCTTCATTGAAGCCCGATGTGTTCAACCGTCTCTACACTGGGTTTGCCGACCAGAATCCGAAATGGAACGAAGTCGCCAGCAGCACCGGTTTTGTCTATGACTGGAATCGGGACAGCACTTATATTCAGGAGCCGCCGTTTTTTGAGAAGTTCAGCTTCACTCCTGGCAACATCGAAGAAATCAAGGATGCGCGCGCTCTCGGCATTTTTGGCGACAGTGTCACTACGGACCACATCAGCCCCGCTGCTAATATCCGTAAGGACAGTCCGGCTGGCAAGTATCTCACCGATCACGGTGTGGCGCAGACCGACTTCAACAGCTACGGCAGCCGTCGTGGCAATGACCGCGTGATGACCCGTGGCACCTTCGCCAACGTGCGCATCAAGAACCTCATGGTTCCTGGCACCGAAGGCGGCGTGACCAAGGCGAACGGCGAAACCCAGGCCATCTATGATGCTGCCGAAAGCTATCGTGCCAGCGGTACCCCGCTGATCGTCATCGGTGCCGAAGACTACGGCATGGGCAGCTCTCGCGACTGGGCCGCCAAGGGCACCAGTCTGCTCGGCGTGAAGGCAGTGATCACCAAGTCGTTTGAGCGTATCCACCGTTCCAACCTCGTCGGCATGGGCGTACTGCCCTGCAACTTCAAGGACAAGGCGGACTACGAAAAGGTGAAGGGCCTCACAGACGCGACCTTCGACCTCATCGGTGTGAGCAACGATCTCAAGCCCATGAGCGAAGCCACCCTGGTGGTGAAGCCCGCAGGTGCTGAACCGTTCAACATCCCGGTGATCGTGCGCATCGATACGCCCATCGAAATCGACTACTACCGCGCCGGCGGCATCCTGCCCTACGTGCTCGGCCAGATTTTGAAGGCGAACGAAGCGGCGTAGTGCTAGCTTTAGGCTGTGATTAAGCAGCTCTCC
>JAQGPI010000453.1 GCA_028293175.1 Verrucomicrobiaceae bacterium
CCACCTTGATGCAACCATACTTCTTATCGCGGAAATTGGCATATGCAGTTGGAGCCTCTTCTAGGGGTACCGTGTGTGTAATGACGTAAGAAGGATCAATTTCGCCTGCTTCAATTTTGCCGAGCAAAGGCGCGAGATAACGATGCACATGTGTCTGACCCATCTTCATCGTTAGGCCTTTGTTCATAGCCGCCCCTATCGGCACATTATCCAGCAGGCCTACATAGACCCCCGGAATGGATACTGTGCCGCCTTTCCGGCAGCAGTAGATGGCTTGTCTCAAGACATGAGGACGGTCGGTTCCTAGCAGCAGGGCGGCTTTCGCCTTGTCTACCACGGCGTCAAAGCTTCCTCTTCCATGAGCCTCCGTGCCCACGGCATCAATGCAACGATCCGGCCCCCGTCCTCCTGTCATTTCCTGCAGACGTTCATAGACATCCTCTTCCATGAAGTTGATGACCTCAGCGCGGCCTTTGGTTTGTGCCAGAGCAAGCCGCTCGGGGACATAGTCGATGGCGATCACCCTTCCCGCTCCAAACATCCAGGCGCTTTGGATCACGAATTGAGCCACAGGACCGCAACCCCATACCGCAACCGTGTCGCCAGGTTCAATTTCAGCGTTCTCCGCGGCCATGTATCCCGTGGGAAAAATGTCGGAAAGAAACAGCACCTTCTCATCAGGAAGATCGGATTGAATGACGATGGGGCCAAAATCCGCATGTGGCACGCGCAGGTATTCCGCCTGCCCTCCTGAGTAGCCGCCTAGCATGTGGGAAAACCCAAACAGGCCTGCGGGGGAATGACCCATGGCCTTCTCGGCAAGTTTAGCATTTGGGTTTGTCGTGTCACAGCAGGCTGTCAGCGTCTTCTGGCAGAAATAACAGCAGCCGCACGCGATGACAAAAGGCACTACCACACGGTCGCCCTTTTTCAATTTCGTGACAGCGCTGCCTACTTCAACCACAATTCCCATGGGCTCGTGCCCCATAATGTCGCCCGCTTCCATGGTGGGTTGATAGCCATCCAAAAGATGAAGGTCAGACCCACAAATGGCGGTGGAGGTGATGCGAATAATCGCATCTGTTGGTTCGATAATCTTGGGGTCTGGAACTGTGTCCACTCGCACATCACCGTGACCATGCCAGCACAATGCTCTCATAAGTTTATGGGGTTAAATTGTTTTATTCAGCTGAGAAGGCGGTCATGCCAGCTTCCGCTGCTGTCGCGTCTTGCTCTCCAGTGCCGCCACTGACTCCGATGGCGCCAACGATTTCATCCCCGGCCTTCAAGGAAATACCCCCGCCAAGATCTGTGCTTTTCTCTGTTAGAAATAGTTCAATCATAGTGTGATATAATTCGTTTGAATTGGGGGATATGCTCTTGGCTTGGACAGGCTGCCAAGCTGCCTTCACGTCTCCACATCGAGCCCTCAAAACGGAATGGCTGTACGAAATCATGCTCTTCCACTTTTTAGCGGGTTACCCTCTCATCCGGCTCTGCATCTATAGAAGCCCTGCCGCGAGGACGACTGTCACACAAGCGCGTTTTAGCGCTGGAGAGCTATGCATACCGCACTCCGACCATTCCATTTATCTCTGTTTCCCGGTGCGTCCAGAATCGAGCAGAAGTGCGAATGAGCCATCATGAGCACCATTGAAGATCCCAGAACGATCCACCCCCGCCCGCCTTATTCTAACGAGCCGCAGCCCATGCCGGGCTTCGAGAAAAGCATGGACCCGGTGGCGGACCATGGAGAAGAGAGCTATGTTGGCAACCGCCTGCTTGAGGGGCGCAAGGCCTTGATCACTGGAGCAGACAGCGGCATTGGCCGGGCGGTGGCTCTGGCCTTTGCTCGTGAGGGCGCTGATATCGTTGTCTCCTACCTTTCTGAGCATGAAGATGCGGCTGAAACCGGCCGGCTAGTTGAGGCAGCGGGCCGCAAAGTGATGCTGCTACCCGGCGATCTGCGTAGCCGCGAAGGCTGTCAAACGGTGGCGCAAGAGGCTGTTAAAAGCTTGGGCGGTATCGATATCCTCGTGAACAACGCCGCTTTTCAGAGCACGCATGATGACCTGTCGGATTTTTCCGATGACGAATTTGAAAAAACTTTCGAAGTGAATGTCTTCGCTTTATTCCGACTGTGTAAGGCGCTGATGCCTCAGATGAGCCCTGGCGCTTCCATCATCAACACTGGCTCGATTCAGTCGTTTGATCCCAGCACGAATCTGCTTGCCTACGCTGCCACCAAGTCCGCCATCGTAAGCCTGACCCGCTCCCTTGCGGGAATGGCGATCAAGCAGGGCGTACGGGTCAATGCCGTAGCACCGGGGCCCGTCTGGACGCCGTTAATTCCTTCCACAATGCCCTCGGAAAAAGTGAAGACATTCGGCAGTAACACTGTATTCGGCAGGGCTGGACAGCCTGCCGAAATGGCGCCTATCTTTGTCTTTCTCGCCAGTGCTGCTGCGAGCTACGTAACCGGCGAAGTGTACGGGGCAACAGGCGGACAAATGCCACTTTAACACCTTGCATACCCGCTTTTGCGAGAGCTATGACAAGCCGTTACTTCGGCCGAGATTGAGAAATGTTCACTGATGTGTTGATGCGGAATCCCTGGGACCCGATACTAAGGGCCACCCATGCCGAACCCCATCCCCTCTGTGATCAAAAGGACCGCCCGCCATTTTTTCGCTGTCGCGATGATCGCGACAGCGTTTCCCGCTCACGCCGTCACCGTCGAATCCCTGGTGAGTTTTAATGCGCTCAATCCCATCAAAGGATTGAATCCAAAGGGGTCGCTTATCGTTGATGCCAACAATGATTTGTTGGGCATCACCGAGCTGGGCGGCACAGCGGGTTCGACCACAGGCACCTCCAACGGCTATGGCACCATCTTCCGTCTCAGCGGGGCTAATCCCTCGTCGCTTACCACAGTGCATGAGTTTTCCGGCGGTACGGACGGATTCAAGCCGCAGGGGCCTTTGCTCAAGACTAAGATTGGCGGCGATTCCTTTTACTTCGGCACCACGGCGGGTGGTCAGAGCAATCTTGGCAGCATCTTCCGCATGGCAGCAGATGGCGCGGTGGTCACCCTCAAGGAGTTTGCTTCCAACACGGCACCGGAGATTGGCTCCGCACCATCACCATCGCTTGTCGAAGGCAACGACGGACTTCTTTATGGCACGACGACCGCAGCCGGTCTGAACGGCGGCGGCACGCTGTTTCGCATCGCAAAAACCGGTGAGTTTGCAGTGCTGCGCCAGTTCTCCAACGAAGTGGTCGATTGCGTCCGTCCATCAGCCTTGGTCAAGGATCAGGACGCCACGCTTACCAACCTCTATGGTGTCACCGCGCAGGGCGGTACCTTTGGCCGCGGCACCGTATTCAAATACACCACGCAGGGGGCGGGCACCTTCAAGGTGATGGTCAACTTTGGTGCCCTTCTCCCCGTACCCAACGGCATCCAGCCGCAGGCACCTAAGGCAGCGCTGGCGCTTGCCTCCAGCACAACGCTCGTGGGAACCACAACGCTGGGTGGCACAGCTAATTTTGGCACCGTTTTCCGCGTTTCCACCAGCGGTGCCGGTTTGACCTTCTTATCGCTCACCGGCAACACCGGCAGTATCAAAGGCAGCAGCCCCGAGGCACCGCTCTTCCTCGCCACTGACGGCAATTTCTATGGCACCACAAGGCTTGGTGGCAAAGATGGTTTCGGTACGGTTTTCAAGATTAATTCCGCCTTCACCGCGCTGACAACACTTGTTGAATTCGAAGGCGCGGGCGGGGCCAGCAACAAGGGAGCCTTCCCCATTGGCGGCCTGTTGCAAGACAATGAGCGCAATCTCTATGGCACAACTTCAGGTGGGGGCGACAACGCCCAGGGCATGGTCTATCGCCTCTTCAATGCACTGCCGCTGAAGGCCCTCGCCACGACCAGTGGCCAGTTGAACAATTCCACCACAGGCACGCGCTCCACTATCACCGGCCTAGTCTCTTCACCAGACTCCGATGCCAAGGTTTTCTTCGAGTACGGCACGGACACGGCCTATGGCAAGACCATGGTGTCATCGCCAGCCACCGTCACCAGGAACGTCGTCGACGCCGCATGCAAGGCGGCACTGAGCGGATTGCTGCCCGACACCGATTATCACTATCGAGTCGTTGCCCAAAACGCTGGTGGCACTACTTGGGGCGAAGACGTAACCTTCCATACCTCACCGCACCCGCGCATTGTTACGCCACCGCAGGACACAATTGCCGCGCTGAATGAGCCGGTGACTCTCAATGTCGTGAGCACAGGCGATTCGCCACCTCTCTCACCTCTCGCTTATCAATGGTTAAAGAACGGCACTGCCATCGCCGGGGCCACGAAACCGGGCTATACCATCGTTAAGGCTGTAAGCACCTCCGCAGGCAACTACGCCGTGAAGATCACCAAGAACGTCGACATCAACACCAGCACGCCGGCACGCCTAGCTGTTATTAGCGCCAGTGGCGGCAATGTGTCGGTGAATGAGGGCAAGCCCATCTCTCTCACACTTACCAACTACGCTCCGACCGGCAGCCTAGAGTTTCAATGGAGCAAGGAT
>JAQGPI010000454.1 GCA_028293175.1 Verrucomicrobiaceae bacterium
AACGGTCATGTGCGTGGCAAGCTTTTGCGCATTGCCCAGGCCGTGCATGCGTGCTTCCTGTGAGGCACATGTCACGCCGTTTGATCCTCTTAGCCCTTCTGGCCTTTGCCTGCCTTCCGTCTCACGCAGCGACGAAGCGCAAGAAGCCTGCCGCTCCAACGGCACCGGGGGCCAAGGCGGCGACGCATATCTCCAGCACCGTGGGCAGGCGCAATGTGCTCATCATTCTGGTGGACGACCTGAATGCCGATGTGGGCTGGCTGGGCGGCCCATCGTTGACGCCCAACATGGACCGGCTGGCACAGCAGGGAATGCGCTTCACCAATGCGCACTCTCCGCATGCGCTGGGGCACGCCTCGCGCATCGCCATCTTCACTGGATTGATGCCCTCCACTTCCGGCATTTACACAGGTGATCAGGACTGGCGGCGGTCGGTGCAGCTCAAGGGCAGGCTCACGCTGCCGGAGTTTTTCATGGGGGCCGGGTATGCGACGGCAGCGGGCGGCAGCATCTTTGAATCCAGTCACTATGGTCCGGCCAGCCTGGAACATGATGCAGTGTGGGAGGCCCGGCTGCCCGGCATTACTACGCCGGAGACGCGGCATGTGAACGGTCTTGACCTGTGGGACTGGGGCGCGCTGGAAGTGCAGGATGATGAGACGGCCGATGGCAAGACGGTGCAATGGGCGGCGGATTATGTTTCACAGGCGAAGGGCAAAAAACTGTTCTTCCTGACCGTGGCGCTCGACAAGCCGCATGCGCCCTGGTACGCGCCGCGTGCTTATTTTGAAGGCATTGCGGGTGATGCCTTGAAGCTGCCAGAGGTAAAGGAAGACGACTTCCAAGATGTGCCCGACTATGCGAAGGAGGACTTCATTGCAGCGGATTCATCCCACTCGCAAATCGTGGCGGGCAAGGCGTGGCCGGATGCGGTGCGTGCCTACCGTGCGTGCGTGGCCTTTGCGGATGCACAGGTGGGAAAACTGCTGGAAGCGGTGGAGAAGGGCCCTGCCGCAAAGACGACCGTGGTATGCCTCGCTTCCACGCGTGGCATGGCTCTGGGCGACAAGCGCTGCTGGCAAAGCGGCAGCCTGTGGGCTTGCAGCACGCATGTGCCGCTGACGATTTATGCGCCGGGTGTGACACGTCCTGACAGTGTGAGCGATGAACCCGTCAGCACCATGGACCTCTTCCCCACGCTGGCGGAACTGACACGGCAGGAGGTTCCAAAGGAACTCGATGGCACCAGTCTGGTGCCCTTGCTGCTCGATCCCAAAGCCCGTCGTTTGAAGCCCGCCATCACCACCATGGGCGGCGCGGAACAGGCCAGCTATGCGGTGCGCACCGTGGGCTGGAGTTACCTCCGCAATGCCGATGGCAGCGAGGAGTTGTACGACCGGGCAGCCGATCCGCATGAGTGGACGAATGTGGCTGGCTCGCCCGAGCAGGCGGAAACCAAGCAAGTGCTCGCGCAATTTGTTCCCAAGGAATGGCATCCGGCAGAGCGGAGTTCACAGCTCGTCGGCAAGCAGGGAGCTGATGGTGCCATCGTGTTTGAATTGCAGACGGGCGACAAGTTGCCCGCCAATGTTGCGCCTTCCATTGCCGGGCATGGCTTGGATGTGGACGTGGAGTTCGATGTCTTGGGTAGTGAGGACGGTACCTTGATTTCGCAAGGCGATACGAAGAACGGCTGGGCGCTCCAAATGGTCGCAGGGCAGCCTACGGCGACGATTCTTCAAGACGGCACCGCAACCACCTTGGCAACGGCAGCACCCGCCAAAGGCCCGGCCAGGCTGAGACTGTTCATCCCTGGTAACGGTACAATCAGCCTGGGCGTGGCTGGGCAAAATCAGATCACGGGCCGATGTCCTTTTGCAGGAGGTTTCCCTGTGCAACCGGCAGGGGAGCTAAGTGTGGGCGAAGCGTCTACCGCCTTGCCGCACAGTAGAGGTTTCAGCGGTACGATCAGCCACCTTTGGGTGACGGTGCTGCCGTAAGGAAGTCTCGCCAGGGCTGGACGCTATCAAAGCATCTCCACATGGCTATTGAAACAGCTTGTGCAGAATGGAGGAGACCTTGTTGCGGCGCACGGTCTTCACATCCACCGAGGGATCGCTGCGCTCCTGGCTTAGGAACTTGCGTGATTCGTCCCCCAAGGGTGACGCTCCGGGGGAGTCCGTAGCGGTGACAGGCTGATCACCTTCACCAGTGATGATGTGCGGCTGGATGAAGACCAGCAGCTCACGGCGGGTCTTGTAGTCCTTGGTGGAGCTTGTGAGGTACTTGATGAGGGGAATGTCTTTCAGGATGGGGATGCCGCTGCGTTGCCTGTCGGTTGTCTCTTGAATCAGGCCCCCGAGCAGCACGGTGGAATTATTCTTCACCATGATGGTGGTCTCCAGCCCCTGGTTGCTGATGTTGGGAATGGAATTGCCATTGAGGACGGTGGAACCGGCGACATCCGCATTCACCTGCTTTACTTGCAGGGTCAGTTCGTCGTCCGAATTGATCAACGGCGAAACGTCGAGTCGAAGTGCGACGTCCTGGTACTGGATGTTTGAAACGAAGCCGTTGCTGGTGCCGCC
The DNA here is from genome assembly GCA_028293175.1 of Verrucomicrobiaceae bacterium. Taxonomy (GTDB): domain Bacteria; phylum Verrucomicrobiota; class Verrucomicrobiia; order Verrucomicrobiales; family Verrucomicrobiaceae; genus CAINXC01. The sequence goes on from JAQGPI010000454.1 coordinate 2,589, forward strand.
CAGGCTAGGGTCCGCCGTGGTGTTGAAGCTGCTGAGGCTGGATACCGGCACCGGGATCTTCAGGCCGGTCTCGATCGAGGCCGGCTGGTTGTTCATGGTGTACAGTGTAGGACGCGATAGGATTTTGAAGTTGGAGTTCGAGGCGAGGGCGCTGATGGCAAAAGTGACCTGGTCATTGACGGTTCCAAAGAACTGGATGCCGCTGGCGGCTGCCTTGGTGAGGTCCGCCAGGCCGGTGATGGCGTTCGGATCAAGAATGCCTTGGCCCGCGCCCACACGATTGACCGCCGTGCCCGCCACATTGGCAGTGTATTTGCCGGCTCTGATTTCGTTGGGGCGGAAGATGTAATCAATGCCGAAGTCCTTGTTGTCATCCAGCTTGAGCTGGCCAATGACGACTGAGAGCATCACTGAGCGCGGGCGCCTGTCGAGTTCATCCATCAGTTCCGTCAGCACGCGCAGATGCTCTGGCGGGCCTGAGGCGAAGATGGTGTTGGCAACGGGGTCTGCGATGAGCAGGGATTTGCCCACCACCAGGGATTGGGGAGTGCTGCCCTGGCGCAGTGCTTGGAGCCCGCCACCACCGCCACCGAGGCCGCCCGAGCCGCTACCGGAACCGCCCATCCCACCGCTGTTAGATCCAAAGCTGTTGTTGGAGCCGCCGCGGTTGTTCGTGCCAAAATCACCGGTCTTGTTGGTGTTCTGAGTTTTGTTG
>JAQGPI010000481.1 GCA_028293175.1 Verrucomicrobiaceae bacterium
TTGGTAACTTGGTGCGCAACACCACCAACCACAGCGGTGTGAACTTCAATGGCTTCACCACCAACAACTCCTCCAATGGTAACTCGACCACTGGTGGCCAGGGACTGACGACGAACGGCAACATCATTCTCAACCAGATCAATGGCGTTGCCTTCACTTCTGCCAATTTAGTGAACAATCTCATCGGTGGCTGGGCCGTGGCGGACGGCAGCACATTCGCGACCTATGTGAATGGCTTCGGCGTCTCGGTCCTGGGCCAAACAACTGCGGGCATTGTGGCCCCTGCCTTCACCGGCACGGATGTCAGCCTCGCACTCGTCGCCACGGGTAACTACAGCGACGCAGGTACCACCCGTTCGTTGGCAGCGGGAGCGGTCGTGGCCAATTCATTGCGCTTCGTGCCAACGGCGGCCCAGACGATCACCCTTCCCACCACCACTACGGTGACGCTCGGTGTCGGTATCATCCAGAATGCGGGTTTCAGTACGACGATCGCGGCAACAGATGCCACCAACACGATTAGCGGCCCGGCTGGCGGCGACCTGTATGTCTATGCCAACCAGTCCGCTGGCACCATTGCAATCCAACCCGCGATCATTGGCTCCGCAGCTTTGGTGCTGAACGGTCCCCAGACCGTCAGCCTGCGTCCTACGTTTGCCAGCAACACCTACTCCGGAGGAACCTTCGTCCAGGCCGGTACGTTGAATCTCTCGGCGGGGGGTGCCTTCATCGCCGTTCCTGGTGACCTGACGATCACCAATGGCGCTGTCACGATGAGCACCCAGGTAAACCAGATCGCGACGACCAGCAATGTGACCATCAACGCCGGCGGTTCGCTGACCCTGCCGAACTACACCACCGGCCCGACGCAGACGCTCAACAGCCTGGTCTTCACCAACGAAGGTGGCAATGCCAACCCGACCTTGTCGCTTGGCACGCCAACCGTGGCAACGAGTACTCTTGTCCTGAGCAGCGCCACGCCGATCACCGCCTCGAACAACAGCCTTGCCACCACTCCAACGATCAGCACCGGTGCCGCAACGCTGACGGCCCTGCAGTTCAGCAATGCCAATCCGGTGATCACCGTCAACAGCGGCTTGGCCCTGACCGGCCTGACCATCTCCGCGCCGATCACGCAGAACGCCTCCATGACCTCGCTCACAAAGAGCGGCACGGGTGCCCTTGCCTTGAGTGGTGCCAGCACCTTCACCTCGCCTCTCAACCTGAACCAGGGCAGCCTGATTTTGGGTGCAAACTCGACGCCGACGACTGGAACCGTGACCAGCGGCCCCTTGGGCGTCGGTGCGTTGGTGATTTCGAACCTCGGCACCAGCACCACGCTGTTAAGCGACGGTACCATTCGCACGGTCGCCAACGCCACCACCCTCGGCGGTGACTTCACCTTCGGCGGCGTGGTGTCTGGCAACGGTCTAATCCTCTCCGGTCAGATGACCCTCGGTGCCGTGGGCCGCACCATCACTGTGAGCAGCCCGGCTGTCACTAGCACCATTAGCGGTTCCCTGATCAGTACCAACGCCACCGGCGCTTCCCTCACCAAGGCCGGCCCCGGCTCCCTGGTGCTCGGCGCTGCCAACACGGCGGTGAACTTTGGTACAGGTAACATGGTCGTCAGCGGCGGCTTCCTGAAGAATGGCATCGACAACGCCATCCCTAATGCCACCCCGCTCATCGTCAATGCTGGTTCCGGTTACGACCTCAACGCCTTCAACCAGGCGCTGATCACCCTCAGCGGAACCGGATTTGTCACCAACAGCGGCGCTGCCAAAACCTTGTCCATCGGCACCTCGGTCACTGACACCACCTCCACTGGCAACAACACCTTCAGCGGTGCCTTTGTCTCAGCGACGACAGGCAGTCTGACCGTGGCCAAGGCCGGCATCGGCACACTCACCCTTGATGGTGGCATAACTGCCTACGGCGGCTTGACAGCTGTCACGGGTGCCAACGTGCTGGTGGTTGCGGGCACGGTTCTGGGTGGCGCTGACAATTCCTTCCCTCTTGGAACGCTGACCGTCGCCAATGCCACCACCGGCACGGCAAACCTTGTCGCCACCCTTGATACCGGTGCCTTCAACCAGACCATCGGCGGTCTCACGCTTAGCCCGAACACCACGGGCAGTTCCGCCACCGTCAACATTGCCACAGGCAAGACACTTACGGTGAACGGTTCTGTCACCATCGGATCAAACACCTCCACCACGGACGTGACCAAGGCTAACTTCACGGGCGGTGGCAACTTGGTGGTCAACAGCTCCGGTGGTACTTTCCAGGTTGGGGGCGCTACCGGCGCGGCGAATTTTGACACCACCACTGCCGACCTCAGCGGTCTGGCCAGCATCAACGTCAACCTGGGCACCACCGGCACCTTCCGCGTGGGCAGCAACAGCGGCAACGGCGGCAGCACCACCGTCGGCCAGACCACGCTGACCCTGTCCCCGAACAACACCATCACCGCCGGCACGCTGTCGATCGGGGAGTCGGCTTCGGAGCAGGTTGCCCAGACCCTCAGGCTTGGATCCGGTTCTAACGTGTTCAATGTTAACACCCTCAATGCCAGCACCAACACCGGTCGCGGCCAGGGCGTGCTGAACTTCGCCGCTGGCACTGGCACGTTGACCGTCCGTGCGGCGGACGGCACCAGCCGCGCCGCGTTCAACATCATCAACGGAGCCGCGGGTACGGGCGTGGCCCTGGTGGGAACGGTGGATCTGACCGGTCACAGTGCAGACCTTCTGTTGAGCACTTTGACCACTTCGGCGCGCTCCGCTCAGAATGGCGGGGGTGATGCGACGGCGACGTTTAGCTTCGACACCGGCAACCTGGACGTACTGACAGTGAACGCCTCCAGCCGCAGCGGCACGAACACCCTTGGTCAGATGACTTCCACGTTCAATTTCGGTGGTGGCACGGTAACCATCGGCGCGTTGAATCTGGGCATCAACTCCTCTGCCGCAGGCACCGCCACCGGGGGCTCCACAGCCATCGTCAACGTCACTGGCGGCACCGTCAACATTGGTGCCATCAGCATGGCAAATGTCAGCGGAGCCACCCTCAACAAGGCGGCTGGCACGCTGAACTTCACCGGTGGCTCCGTCACGGTGAATGGTGATATCTCACGCACGGCCACGGCCCCTGGCACCCTGGCCAATGAAACCACCACGCTGACGTTGAATGGCTCCACGCTGGACCTCACCGGCCACAATATTGGTGTTGCCACCAACACAGTGCAGACGCTCAACTTCCAGTCCGGCACGCTCAAGAACGTGGCCGAAATCAATGGCGGCGGCGCTTTCAACAAGACCACCGCCGGCACCCTGATCCTGGAAGGCACGAACAGCTACAGCGGCACCACCACCATCACGGCCGGCACCTTGCAGGTTGGTACCGGTGGCACCACCGGCACCCTCGGCACCAACACGGGCACCATCACCGACAATGGCACGCTGAGCATCAATCGCAGCAATGGGGTGGCTCTGGCCAACGTGATCAGCGGCACCGGTGCCTTCATGCAGATGGGCACCGGCACCACGACTTTCAGTGGTACCACGGCTAACACCTACTCCGGCCTTACCACCGTCTCCGCCGGTGTACTTGAGCTCAACAAGACTGCCGGTATCAACGCCATTGTGGGCGATGGTACCTCCAGCAAAGTCACCCCCGATGTATTGATCAACGGCGGCACCCTGAAGCTGCTGGCTAACAACCAGTTGGACAACTCGGTGTATATTAACATGACCTCTGGTGTGTTCAATGTGAATGGCAAGACGGACACCATCTACTGGTTATCCAACTCCGGCGGTACTTTCTCCGTGGGGCGCGGGGGCTCTCTCACCGTGACCGACCCAGATTGGTCGGGTGGAACCAATGACATTGATGCGGGCGGCACCTCCACTTTCGGGGTCTTGAACATCAGTGGCGGCACGAACACCGTGCATGGCAATGAGCAGTACACTGGCCCCGGAGAAGGTGGCGCGGTTCTTAACATCGGTGCGGGCGGCCTCAATTTCACCGGTGCCAATAATCCCAACCTGACGATTAATTCAGACGATGCCACGGCAGGACACGAGGGTCAGGTATTCCTCAGCGGCAACGTCACTTATACCAACGCTGGTGCGGCCAGCACGGCCACCATCAGCAATGGCCAGGCCCGCGCCATTGATGGCACCACCCAGATCGGCTTTGGTGCCCGGCCTGGCACGCTCGATCTCTCCAATGCCATTCGCACCTTCACCGTTAACAACGGTGCTGGACAGAATGTCCTCAATGTTTCCGCCAAGGTCATCGGTGGCAGTGGCAGCGGCTTGACCAAAAGTGGCGCTGGCAAGCTGGTCTTGTCCGCTGTCGGCGGCAATAGCTTCACTGGCAATACCACCATCAATGCGGGTGTCCTCAGCGTCAGCCTTGAGAGCCATCTGGGCAGCGGCTTGGTCAATCTTAGCGGCGGTACGCTTGAGGCTAACGGTAGCTTCAGCATCAGCAGCCCGCGCAGTGTTACGGTGGGTTCCTCGACTGGCGGCATCGCCGTCACCAGCGGCAATACGCTCACTCTTACCACCCCAGTAACCGGTTCTGGTATCTTGACCAAGAGTGACACAGGTACTCTGGTCATTAATACCTCCACCGCAGCCGGCATTGAGGTGCATGTAGATAGTGGCACGCTGGCTGGAACAGGCGTGATCAACGGTGCCACCACTGTGAGTGGCACGGGCCAGCTCAATCCAGGAACAGCCGGCACGGCGGGCACCCTTACCTTCGGTGGAGCGCTGGGCTTGAACACCTCGGGCACGGCCATCACCTTCGACATCAGCGGCCGCACTTCCTTCTCCTCGGATTTCACGAACGAGCCTGAAACGAACTACAGCACGGGCCTGAATGGCGCCAATAACGACTTCATCCTGTTGACCGGTGCGACGGCACCGACTTTCGCCGCGGATTCGGTCATCAAGATCAACGTCTTCGGTGGCTACAACGCGCAGCTTGGTGATGTGATCAACCTGTTTGACTGGTCGGCCCTGGCCGGTCCGATCACGGGCTTCACGCCTAGCGCCGCGAACTTTGACCTTGGATCCTTGGGCAGCACCTATACCATCGACTTCAGCCACTTCAATACGACGGGTGCCATCGCCCTGGCACCAGAACCAAGCCGTATGCTCCTCCTCCTAGTCGGCCTACTGGGCCTTGGCCTGCGCCGACGCCGCAAGGGCTCGCTATAACCTATCTGCAAGGCTTCAAGCCTTGATAAAGGAAGGGGTGCTTCGGCACCCCTTTTTTCTTGCTGTGGGCCGATGGCTGTTCGACGGACCAACGAAAAAGGTAGGGACGACGCTCGTTCCTACCTTCCTACCTGAGTAAATGTGAGCCCTGAAAACTAAGCTTTTGGGGATGCCGGTGCAGCAGGGGGAGAGGAGGCGGCAGCCGCAGCAGCAACGGCAGCTTTGCCCACACGTGAACGGCCCGAGAACGTCGCGCCTTCGGCCACGGCGAACGTACCAGCGGTAATGTCTCCCACAATCACTGACGTGGCGCGGGCGTCGCAGCGCTCTTGCACGGTGATGTTGCCCTCCACTCTGCCGTGTACGATTACACTGCGTGTTTTGATATCACCTTTGATCAGGGCGTGTTCACCGATCGTGAGATCGCCCGGGGAGGTGATTTCGCCCTCTACGCGGCCTTCAATGGTGAGGCCATCTTTGAACGTGATATTACCGACGATTTCGACATCCTGGACAAGTAGATTCATCTTTGGGGCGGGTATTGGAGGTTGATGAATGTGATCGTGAAATGAAGCCTCCCGCAACCGGATTCGCGCAGTATTTCACGCCCTGGGTTGTCGCCGGTCACCCGTGGTAATCGCATGGGAATCACAGGTTGGCCGTACTGCTGGCCAGCCAGGGGCTGAATTCTTCCGGAACCTCGGCCTTGAATTCCATCCGGCGCATCGTGATGGGATGCTCAAAAGCCAACTTCCACGCGTGCAGCAGGAGGCGCTCGGTCTTCACTTTTTGCCGGGTAGGGTGACCGTAGATCACATCGCCCAGGATGGGGCATTGGAGGCTGTCGCGCATGTGCACGCGGATCTGATGAGTGCGCCCGGTGTGCAGGGTGCACAAGATCAGCGCGCAGCCACCATTCTCACCCACGATGCGCCATTCGGTCACTGCGTTCTTGCCGGTGCCGTTGATCAGCACCGCCATGCGCTTGCGGTCCACCGGATGGCGGCCGATCATGTTTTCCAGCCTGCCGCTGCGCTCCTTGGGCATGCCATTGACGGCTGCGAGGTACAGCTTGCTGATGTGGCGATTGGCAAACTGCTCGGTAAGAAGGGTGTGTGCGCGGTCGTGCTTGGCCACGACCATGCAGCCGCTGGTGTCCTTGTCGAGACGATGGACAATGCCGGGCCGCACCTCGCCGCCGATGCCGCTGAGATCATCGCAGTGATGCAAGAGGGCATTCACCAGCGTGCCATCGGGATTGCCTGCGGCGGGATGCACGACGAGTCCTGAAGCTTTGTTGATGACCACGATGTGCTCGTCTTCAAACAACACATCGAGCGGAATGTCCTGCGCCTGCACGGAGACATCCACTGGCGGGGGCACCACCACCGTGATGCGATCACCTGCGCGCAGTTCCTGGCTAGGCCTGGTGGCCTTAGTGTTGAGCAAGACATGCCCTTCCTTAATTAGGTCCTGAAGTCGTGAACGCGACATCTCCGCCACCTTGCGCTGAAGGTAGCGGTCAAGGCGCTCGTTGATGCCGTCAGCGGCGGTGACTTGGAAATCCATGGAAGCGGGGACGATGGCGAGGGATGACAGGTGCGCAAGGTGGCGGCAGGTTGGTTAAAGGCTTGCTTCTCAAAGGCTCCCTTATCAGTATCCAATCATATGAAGAGTGCCTGGATGATCGCCCTAGCGGCAGGGATGGTGTGGGCGACGGTGGCATCGTTGCCCTGCGCCCTGGCGGTAGACCAGCCTGAGGTTCTCGCCTTTTACATTGTGAAGGATGTCAAGGGGGACAGTCCTGCGCGGTTTATCGACACGCCAACCCTCCCGAAGCTGGGATACATCTCCGCTGTGGCTCCTGATCTTGCCGTCAAGCGACTGAAGAATGTGAAGTCTGATGTCGCCAAGTCTCAGAACGGCAGGATGGACAAGGATGGGAAAGTGGTCTTGGAGCCGATGACTGAGGCGCCCGTGATCATATTGAGCTTCTTCCCTGAAGACGAGGCGAAGTTTGCCGAACTCACCAGCTTGGCCAAACGCAAGAGGCTGCTGGTGATGGTGAACGGCTTTCCACTTGTGGCACCTTGGGTGAACGAACGCATTACAACGCCGAATTGGCAGCTATCTGGGAGCGATGGGCAAAAGAACGAACAGGTCATCCGGGCACTGAATCAACTGGTGCCGCAGTGACGGACCTTTGCAGACCTTTTTGTATGAAGTGCATGGCCTAAGGCATCATGCTCTCGGTTTGCGCCAGCACATCATTGAACGGATAGCTTTCCAGCAGGCCGAACGCATCGTGCTTGCCCAGGCGGTCGCGGCTTACGGCAGGGCTGGCGATACCGCATACAAACCTCGCCACCTGACGGGGAGCGCGCAGGGCGGGGAGGCGTTCATCAATGAGATGTTGTATCGCTTCCACCTGGTCCACCGTAATAGCTGGCTTGCCCGAGCGGGGGATCACACGCGGGGCGGCAGGCTTCTCCAGGCAACTGCTGCAATGACCGCAATCGTCATCTAAATCTTCCCCAAAGTAGCGGAGCATATGGCGGGTGAGACATGTTGGATCGGAAGCCAGCGCGAGAACCCGTTCAAGCCTTTCGGCATCCTTCACTTCACGGATCTCAAACAGCTTTTGCATGCGCTGGGTGAGCGCCTCTGGCTGGCGTTGCGCGGGATCTCCACACAAGCGGTAACGATGGCGCAGACCGCTGGGTTTGAGTTCGATTTCTCCCGCTTCTTCCATCCAGGTGAGTGCCTTCAGGATGCGTTCGCGTGGTTCCGCAATCTTGCCGGCGAACTCATCGAGGCTATCGATTTTAAGCCACTTGTAGCCGCGGTTGGTGCTGCTGAAGAGTTTCTTTAGGAAGGCCTGGCGCTCCGGCTTGTGCCCGGCGAGCACGCGAACCTCGGTGTCGCGGAAGCAGAACTGATAGCCGGTGTAAAGCGCACCCAGGGGCATGATGAGGCCGTCGAGTTCCAGATAGGTGAGCACCGTTTCCATCACCAGCGGGCGGATGTCGGTGGTGCGCGAGAGGTCATAATGGCTGATGATGAATTCATCACCCTGGCGCAGGAGATGGTCCAGGAGTTGGCGCAAAGCAGCCGGGGTAGGGGTGTCGCCAAAGACAAAATTTTGCAGCACGATAAGGTCATCCGCGCAGGCGAGCATCTCACAGTGTGATCCCTTGCCATCACGCCCGGCGCGGCCAATTTCCTGTTGGTAGTTCTCCAAGGTCTTGGGCAGGTTGTAATGATACACGGCACGGATGTCAGCCTTGTCGATGCCCATGCCGAAGGCGATGGTAGCCACGATGACGTCGAGGTCGCCACGCATGAAGCGGTTCTGCACATCCTCCCGATGCTCGGGCTTGAGCCCTGCGTGATAGGCCTGGGCGTTGAGTCCAGTCTTCGCCAGGTAAGTGGCCACCTGCTCGGCGGTCTGTTGGAGGGTGACGTACACGATAGCGGGGAAGCGCCTGAACTTCGTCAGCTTCTTTGTGAGCAGGCTGAGGCGCTGATCCGCCGGTACCGGCGTTACATGCATGTTCAGGTTAGATCGATGAAAGGGCGTCTGCGTGCAGTCTTCTGGCGCGATGTGGAAGGCTTTCTCAATGTCACGCGCCACCCCGGGCGTGGCCGTGGCGGTGAGGGCTAGCACGGGATGCAGGTTCAACCGGCGAGCGACTTCCGCGAGGCGCAGGTATTCCGGGCGGAAATTGTGACCCCACTCGGAAATGCAGTGGGATTCATCAATGGCCAGCAGGCTGATCTTGGTGCGGCTCAGGCGCTCCATGAAGGACTCGCTCATGAGCCGCTCCGGCGCGATGTAGAGCAGCTTCAGAGTGCCGTTTCGCATTGACTCAAATACCCCTCCTACCTCTGCCGCGCTGAGTGTGGAATCCAGGCGCGCCGCGCTGATGCCCCGGCTGCGCAAGGATTCGACCTGGTCTTTCATCAGCGCGATGAGAGGGGAGATAACGAGTGTGAGACCGTCCATGAGGAGGGCAGGAAGTTGGTAGCACAGGGACTTCCCGGCGCCTGTAGGAAAGATGGCGAGTGCACTGCGGCCTTCTAGCAAGGTGGCGATCACCTTCTCCTGGCCATCCCGGAAAGTGGTGTGGCCGAAGTACTGGGTAAGGGCGGCGCGGAGGTCGGGCATCGTGAAAAGGGAGGGGGAAATGTTAAGTGTAGGTACTTCAGTCGAAGCAGATCACCAGACACAAAAAAAAGCCCTCCGGATGGGAGGGCGACAACGCGATCTTTGGTGGAGCTTAGCGGACTCGAACCGCTGACCCCCTGCATGCCATGCAGGTGCTCTACCAACTGAGCTAAAACCCCAAAGACGCGTTCGCCATGAGGCGTAAACCTGTCTGGCGAGGGCGAGGATCATAACGGAGACTCAGCACCTGACAAGGTGAAATTTCACTGGTTGGAAAATAACTGATATTTGCTGATGCGGAGGGTGAGCGGCATGGACAAACCCAGCGATTTTCGCTGGAACTTTGGACCAACTGTGTCTATGGAACGGTCTCATGTTTACTGGAATGTTCATCGCTGCCTCCTTCCTTCTCACAGGTTTGATTGCTTTCACCTACCTGAAGAACGGTTGATTGCTTTTTGTCGCTTAGGGTAAAAATCTTTTGATTTGCGCAGGGTCCTGGCCTTCGGTTAAGTAATCGCCTGATGCTTGACCTGCAGCGCCAGAAATATGCTTCAAGAACTAACCCTGGTACGCTCTTTGCCAGGTCGGTGATTTTTGTGCACTTGGCCTGCGGCCCTCTTGGGGGTATTGTTATGCTGTTCCATGAGAGGTTTCTGATGGCAGTCATCGCAGCTCTGTGGTTTCTTATCACCCTGGGCTTGGTGGCGGGAATGAAGAGCCATCAGCAGTGGTGCCGAGTATTGCTTGGGATTACTTTTGAACTGGCCGCCCTGGAAGCCTTTGGTTATCTGGTGTGGGTGGCCCCTTCGATCACAGCGGCAACGCCCCCTGCGCTGTCATTGAAAATCATGCCCTTCTGGCTCTCGGTCTGGGCGTTGGTGTACGCCGCAGGCGGTTTCGTTTTGCTCGTGAGCAAACGCATCGAGCGCGCCACCATGCGCGGTTTCGATCTGTGGGCACCGCCGCTGAGGTGAAGTTTCACTCTGGTTCAGCGCCCCTTTTCGGGAAGCGCGCCTTAGGAGAGGGTGCATGAAATCTTATAGCTATCCTTCCACGCAAGACCTTGCCTCCGCGTTCGTATTGGCCCACTCGTTTTTTCTTTCTTCCCCTCCATGACAAAACTTCGTCTTCTCACTCTCCTGGCCTTACTAGCCCCTGGCCTTGTGCAGGCTGAAACCAAGCCTCTGCGTGTGCTGCTTGTGGCTGGCGGCTGCTGTCACGATTATGCCAAGCAGCACGGCATGCTGAGCGCCGGGATCCAGGCGCGGGCGAATGTGGTGGTCGATGTGATGCTTTCCGAAGACAAGGGCACCGCCCCACGCTTCCCCATGTATGAAAAAGCCGACTGGGCCAGAGGCTATGACGTTGTGATACACGACGAGTGCGCCGCAAGCATCGGCAAGACGGACATGGAGTACGTCCATAACATCATCAACGCGCACAAGAACGGCGTGCCCGCCGTCAATCTCCACTGCGCCATGCATTGCTACCGCACTGGCACGGATGACTGGTTCAAGTACCTGGGCCTGCAATCCAACTCGCACAACTGGCAGAAGCCCATCGTCATCGACTTCGTGGACAAGGACCATCCTATTACCAAGGGACTGGCCAACTGGACAACGATCCAGGAGGAATTGTACAACAACATCAACATGTTCGGCGCGCATCCGTTGGCCATGGGCTCGCAGCAGCAGAAGCAGCCAGACGGCAGCCTGAAGGACCAGCCGTATGTGGTCGCCTGGACGAATGACTTCAATGGCACCCGCATCTTCAGCACCACCATCGGCCACAACAACGAAACGGTAAGCGATGCACGTTACCTTGATCTCGTCACACGTGCGCTTCTCTGGTCGGCTGACAAGTTGAACGCCGACTATTTGAAGCCTTACACCGGTCCTGCCGGACAGGTCACGATTCTTCCTGCTCCTGAGAAGAAGGAAGAAGTCAAGGCTCCTGCCGCCACGCCGCCACCAGCCGCCAGGGACGCCACGCTGGTGACCGTCACCGCCTCCAGCGAGGAAAGCGGCAAGGGCAATTACGCCTGGAAGGCTGTGGACGGCAACGCAGGCACCCGCTGGTGCGCCAACAGTGCGACGGGCACACAGTGGATTGAGCTAGAGTTCGAAAAGCCGCAGGATCTCGATGGCATCAAGATCGTGTGGGAGAGCACCAACAACGCCTACAAGCACAAGATCGAGGCCTCCACACCGGTTCACAAAGTGTACGACACCTTGGTGGATGAAACGGAGAAGCCCAAGGCTGGCGACAGCGAGCACGGCTTTGCCGCGAAGGCGGTGAAGTACCTCAAGATCACCTGCACCGGCTCGTCCTCCGGCGGCTGGGCCAGCATCAAGGAAATCACGCTCAAGGGCAAGGGCATCAAGTCCCTGGCTCCGAAGATCAGCGCCCAGCAGCAGGCATCGGCGAAAAAGGAAGAGGCCAAGGCTGGCGATGTTTTCGCCAAGGAGGGCAACATCAAGCCCACGATTGTGAAGCTCACGCCTGCGCAGGAACAGAAGATCCTCGCGGATGTGAAGGTGCCTGAGGACTTCGATCTCACGCTGTTCGCCACGCCTTCGGCTGCGAACTATCCGGTGTATGTTTCCGCCGCTCCGAATGGCGACCTCTATGTCTCCAGCGATGGCAACGGCTCCCTGGGCCGCAACCCGCGTCGTGGCCGCATCCTGCGCCTGCGTGATGCCGATGGTGATGGCCGGGCCGATCAGGTGACGGAGTTCGTGAAGGATGTCGATTCGCCGCGCGGACTGGTTTGGGATCACGACCGTGTGTATGTGATTCACCCGCCGGACATCAGCGTGTACATCGACAAGGATGGCGACGGTGTTTCGGATGAAGAAAAAACGCTCATCAAGGGCATCGCCTTCGGCTTCGCCGACCGCCCTGCCGACCACACCACCAACGGCCTCAGCCTGGGCATCGACGGCTGGCTTTACATTGCAGGCGGCGACTTCGGTTTCATGGATGCCGTGGGCACGGATGGCAGGCATTTGCAGCATCGCGGCGGCGGCGTGATCCGCTTCCGTCCTGACGGCAGCGGCCTGCAAATCTTTGCCGATGGCACGCGCAACATCCTGGGCACGCCGATCAGCCCGCTGCTCGATATCTTTGCCCGTGACAACACCAATGACGGCGGCGGCTGGGACGTGCGCTTCCATCATTTCACCGGTCTTGAGGACCATGGTTATCCCCGCCTGTACAAAAACTTTGGCAGCGAGCACATCCAGCCTCTGGCGGACTATGGCGGCGGTTCCGGCTGCGGCGCTGTGTATTTGTCCGAGCCGGGTTTTGGCAAATGGAACGATGCGCCGATGACCTGCGACTGGGGCACGGGCGCGCTGTGGCATCACACGGTGCAGCCCAAGGGCGCGACCTTTGCTGAGACCGCGCCGCCGGAAAAATTCATCGCCATGACACGGCCCACTGATGCGGATCTGGACGGCCTCAGCCATGTGTATCAGGCGAGCTGGAAGGGTGCGACCTTCAACTGGGAAGGCCCGGATGTGGGCTACATCGTGCGCGTCTCACCGAAAGGCTACAAGCCCGAGCCGCTGCTGGACGTCGCAAAGGCGACGGATGAGCAGTTGATCAAGCAGCTCGAATCACCAAGCCAAGTGCGCACGATGGATGCGCAACGGGAACTGCTGCGTCGGAATGAGAGACCGGAAACGACAAAGGCTTTGCTAGCGCTCGCTGGCGACAAGGCAAAAGCGTTGCCGGCGCGGGTGGCGGCCCTTTATGCTATCACTCAACGAGCTGTAAAAAGCGATGCGAGCGCGGTGGTGACCAAGGCGGTGTCCCCGCTTGCCACTGATACTGCCCTTGGCCGGTTTGTTCTGCGCGCGCTGGGCGATGCTGGTCTCGACAAGTTCTCTGCCAAGCAAAGCACAGCACCTGCGGACCCCTATGCAGCTGGCTTGAAAAGCATCGATCCACGTACTCGTCTTGAGGCCATCATCGGTGCCACGCGCCAGAATATGAGGTCCCTCGCGCCGCAGATCACCGCTTCGCTAGGCCATGAAGATGCTGTCATCGCGCATACGGCTTTCCGGGCCCTTGCCATGCTCAATGCTGATGCCGCATGCTTTGCGGTGGTGGACAATTATGATGCGGCCGCCGCGCAGCGTTCGGGGGCCCTGCTCGCCCTCATGCGCATGCACACCCCGGAGGTTGTAAAGGGTCTGATTGATCGTCTTGGCAAGGAAACTGGTACGGAGGCCCGCAAAGGCTTGTTAGGCGCTCTCTGCCGTCTTCACTTCATTGATGGTGAGTGGAAGGGCGATTCCTGGGGTACGCGCCCTGATACTCGCGGGCCGTACTACCAGCCCGATCCTTGGAGCGAAACCACCAATATCGCCGATGCTTTAAAGTCAGCGCTGGCGAAGGCTCCGCCCGATGAGGCCGCTTTCCTCGTCGCCGAGATGAGCCGCAACCGCATTCAATCCAATGATGCGCTGGACCGCATTATCGCGCTTGCCGCCAGAGACCCCAAGCTAGCTCCTGAAGCCGTCGCTCAGATGAGCGGTGTGGATACCATTCCCACCGCCGCGATCCCGCTGCTTATTCAGGCCGCGCAAGATCCGCAGGCCAAGCCAGCAGTGCTTTCCGGTGCCATCGGTGCCTTGGCTAAAACCGATAACGCCGAGGGTGCGCGCGCAATGCTCGCGGCTTTGGTGGCGCTCGATCAGACGAAGGGTTTCAATAAGGATCAGGAAGCCGGCAGCACCGCCTTCCTCAATGCGCCAAAGCTGGAGAACATCCATCAGGCGCTCGAAGCTGAAGCCGCCAAGGTGGGAACTCCCACTGCCGCCTGGGCTGAAGCCGCGCTGTTGACGCTGGCTGCCCGCAAGGCTGGCAGCCCTGAGGCGCGCGAGATGTCGCAGAAGGCCGTGGATCAAGGCTGGCAGGATGTGAAGCGCCGGGCGCAGATCATCAAGGCCGCCGGCAAGATCAAGAGCCACGCGATTGATGACAAGATCATCGCCGCGCTTGATGATGCAGACAAAGCGGTGGCTGCTGCCGCCAAGGGAACAGCAGGCGCCTTAAAGCTACAGAAGAAAGCCAAGGACAGCGGCCCGCTAATTGCCGCTCTCAAGGTGGAGGACGTTGTATCACAAGTGGTGAAGATGAAGGGGGATGTCGCTCTCGGCGAACAGCTCTTCATCAAGCAGACCTGCGTGGCCTGCCACACCACCAGCCAGGATCAGCCGCAGAAGGGCCCATACTTGGGCAACATCGCGCAGACCTACAAGCGCCCCGATCTGGCTGCGAACATCCTGGACCCGAACAAGACCATCGCCCAGGGCTTCGCCACCAATGTGATCGTGCTCAAAGATGGCAACGGCCAGATGGGCTTTGTGACCAATGAATCCGGCGAGAAGGTGACGATTCGCAACATTGCCGCCCAGGAGTTCACCTTCAAGAAAAGCGACATCAAGGACCGCACCACATTGCCGACCTCGATCATGCCGATCGGCCTAGTGGGCAGCCTGACGGTGAAGGAGTTTGCCAGCCTTCTAGACTATCTTGAGGCGCTGTCGAAGAAGTAGAAGGTTTATTCCTTCTCTTTTTCCCGCACCGTGCTCACCAGCTTGCTGACAGAGGCGATGTCCTGCTGCAAGGGGACGGTCAGGGCCTGTTCCTCGGGGAACAGGCTGGCGGTGTCGATCTGCTTAATCAGCGAGGCGGAGCGGTCATAGCTGCCGGTGGCGGCGACGATGCTAGCGATCACTGCGGCCTCGCCTTGGTGCCAGCGGTAGCGGGGGAGGGGGATCAGCATGGAAGCGGCCTGAACGAACTCACCGCGTTTATTGGCGGCAAAGGCATCAAGGAAGCGCAGGTAAACATCATCGGGCGCTTGGGCACGGCGGTTGCGGATGACTTCTGTGGTTGCTTCGATGTCGTGACTGGCAAGTAGATTGAGGTAAATGAGCTTGTTCTGCACCGCCGGATCGCTGGTAGTACTGGTGCCGTCGAGCGAGCGCAGTAATTGGGCGATCCCAAGCGAGCTATGGCGCGATTTGTTGATGATGGATTCCATCAGGCCGCTACGGTCACGAGCTAGTTCCAGGGCAGTAGCAAAAGCTTGGCTGGCAAGGGATGACAGCCGATGATCGAGGGCGGCGCAGCCGGTCGCATAGCAGGCAGAGGCGCGCTGTTCATCGCGTGATTCATTGAGGGCACTGGTAAGGAGACGACCGGCGGTGCTCGAGTTAGGACCGGGCTTGTGCAGTGTGGCGAGTGATTGGATGAGCAGGCGGGACTGTGGTAATATAGGTGCTGAGGGATCATCACTCATTGCGCCCACTTCCTTCCAGCGACCCAGTTCCAGTAGCGATTCTACGCGGCGAAGGTAGAGTGTATTCACGCTCAGAGCTTCTGGCGCTGAGATCAATTCAGCCACCAATTCATGCTCACCCTGCTGCTGGAAGTAAGCGGCAGTCTTGTCTTTCTGTTTGGCGGACATGCCGCCGCAATCAGATATTTCGTCCAGCCAAGCTTTGCGTAGATCTTCACGCTGGCTGCCGCTGGGATCGGAGCTGAACAGCAACCGCACGACCGCCATGCGATCCTCCGGCTGGTTGTTAGGCAGGGAATGCAGGAGGCGGGCGACGCTAGCACGTGCGGTATTGCTGTGCCATGGCAGGGCCGCGAGCCGAGGCGTCAGTGTTTGCAGGTTCTCAGTTAGGTGCCTCTTAACAACCAATGCTAGCGAGTCCGCGAGATGTTGCTCGATACGATGCAGCACTTCGACGGCGATAGGAGCCTGAGTGGCTGCTTCGGCGAGTTCAAGGCAGGCCTCCACATCGGCCTGCTCGGCGGAAGGAAGGCGCTCGAGCGTTGTCACTGCTGAAGCATAGTCGCGCGCCTCGCGCGCCAGCGTAATCCAGGCCCGCAGAATGGTGGGAGCGGATTTGTTGCTTTCACTCACTTTCCCTAGCACCGACTTCGCTCCCCGAAAATCATGCAGCATCGCCAGCAAGGTGGCGTGGTCCGCGCGGTCTTCATCCTGGGTTGCGCCTAGCTGCTCGATCTGATTGTAGCAGCGGCGCGCTTCGGCGGTATCGGTTTTAGCCGTGATGCGGGCCAGTTGACGAAGCAGGTCCGCATCCCTTGGTGAAGCGGCAATAGCGAGGCGAAGGCGGTTGACGGCTTCCTCCGGCTTGCCTTGCTCCAAACTATGCTGTGCTGAGATCTTCGGATTATAGCGCCATGCTTGAATCATTGAACGCGCGCCTTCAAGACGGCAAACCAGGATCAGGGGAAGGATTACCGACAAGCCAGCGACAAAATAACGTGCCCAGTGCACGCGGTCCAGGATGTCGGCGCTGCGGAAGTGATATTCAGGCAGACGGCGCGCGGGGCGTGACTCATGGCGGCGGATAGGCAAAGCCGCGGGTTGAGTGGAACTCCACCAGCGCCCGTGCATTACCTCGTCACTGAAAACCGCATGAGTGCTGCGTTTGCACGGGCGACGTGTGGATGAAGGGGCGCTACGCATGGAGACCTCCCAGGGTGGAACGCTTCCGGCGGCGCAAAAGCACCAGGCTTCCAAGAGCGAGAAGGGCTACACGACCAGGCTCGGGCGCAAGACTCAACGCGGCCGAGGTGCGCAGCCCGCCGATCAGCCAAGTGTCGTTAAGTCCCCCATTGCCAGTGCCCATGGTGCCATTTGCATTCATCGCCAGGGATTCCGTGCTAGAACCTACGTTGGAAAGGACCTGACCTGTGGCCAAGTTGCTCGTGAGAATATTTTCAGAGCCAAAATCAGCGATCACATCTTTAGCGATCTTGCCGGGCGCGATGTCATAGCCAATCGCATGGATGAATCCGGAAGTGTCAGTGTTGTTTTTTGGAGGTGAGCCAGAAGAAACCCAGACCACGTCGCCCCCTGTGCCCACATTGATGGTGCCGTTGATCTTCGTTTCGGCGCTGTCCTTGGCTCCCTGTCCGGCTACGAGTTCTATGCTCCAGGCATCGCTGTTGGAAAGGTTGTCGGCGAGGGGATTGTAGCTGAGGTTTTGTGCGCCGAGGCCCGCGCCTTTCACCACAATGATTGTGCCCGCCTGAAAGGCGTCTAAACCCGAGCCCGCCAGCGCCGCTTCCAGGGTGGCTTGGTCGAACTGGAAAACGCCGCTTAGCTTCGATGTCGTATCGTTAGTGTCTCCAAAAGTGAGCGCTGCAAGCTCAGCGGCGGTGGTCTTATCAACGATGACGAACTCAATGTATTCGTCACTGGCCATCTTCGTACCAGGGCTGACAGCACTTGTGCCGTTGTAGAACTCATTCACCTTGATGCCGAGGCTCCTGCCTGTCAGCGGGAGCAGGCTTAAGATGAGGCAACAAATGGAAACTAAATGGTTCACGACTGCATAAACTATAATTTAGATAATTATAAGGCAAGCTAAAAATACATGTTTATTTAGAGGGCTTAACTAATGGAGTTAACTGCACGTCCTTTATCTCCCTCCTCCCCGTCCCAAGATCAGGCTCCGGCGGGAA
>JAQGPI010000675.1 GCA_028293175.1 Verrucomicrobiaceae bacterium
TCAATCAACAGGCGGTGAGCGAGTTGGAAGCGGCCAATGCACGGCGGTCCACAGAGGAACAAACTGCTACGGAAAACCTGAGCCGCCTTCAACAGGAAGCAGCGGCTGCGCTAGGTCAGTTGAGCGCGCTCAAGCAATCGACAAGCGAAGCCGAATCCACCCACTCTCGTTTTGCCGAGGAAGGAAAATCGACCGCAGAGATGGTCGCCGCTCTTCAGCAGGACGCCGTCGCTGCCCAGGCGCAGCTTGATTCCTTAAAGCAGCAGGCGGCGGCTGAAGTCGAAGCTGCCAAGGCGCGCCAATCGGCGGAAGAGCAATCGGCGGCGGAGAATCTCAAAGCGCTTCAACAGGAAGCCGAGACGACCAAGGCGCAGCTCGATTCGCTCAGGCAACAAGCCGCCAGCGAAGCGGAAGCAGCGAAGGCGCGCCAATCGGCTGAAGAGCAGTCGGCGGCGGAGAATCTCAAGGCCCTTCAACAACAGACAGCGGCCGCACAGGCCCAGCTTGATTCGCTCAAGCAACAAACCGCCACCGAAACGGAAGCAGCTAAAGCACGCCAGTCCGCTGAACAGAAGTCGGCCTCTGACAATCTCAAGGCACTTCAGAAAGAAACGGCAGCCGCACAAGCGCAGCTCGATTCGCTCAAGCAACAGGCGATGAGCGAAGCCGAAGCAGCGAAGGCTCGCCAGGTTGCGGAGGAGAAAGCGGCAGCGGAAAGGCTCACTGCTCTTCATACAGAAACTGAAGCTGTCCAGGAGCAACTTGATTCACTCAAGCAGCAGGCGTCTGGGGAAGTCGAGGCATCGCGGGCTCGGCTGTCGGCTGACGAGCAGTCCGCTATGGACAGGCTCAATCTTCTCCAGCAACAGGCTGGCAGCGCATTGGCGGAGCTTGATTCGCTCAAGCAAAAAGTAGCCAGCGAAGCGGAAGCGGAAAGCGCGCGCCAACTTGCCAGGGAGAAGGCGGCGGCGGAAAAACTGCTCGCGCTCCGGCTTGATGCGGACAAGGCCAAAGCTCAGCTTGATTCGCTGAAGCAACAGGCCGTCGATGAGGTTATTGCGGCCAAATCCCGGCAGTCGGCCGAAGAGAAATCCGCCGCTGACAAGGTTCTTGCGCTTCAGCAAGAAGCCACTGCGGCCGCAGCACAAATTGCCGCTCTCAAACTGCAAGCTGACGGAGAGCATGAAGAGGCAAAAGCACGCCTGTTCAATGAAGAGAAGTCCGCCGCCGAGAAGCTGAAGGCGCTAGAGCAAGAGGCAGCCGCTGCTCAGACTCAGCTCGACACTCTCAAACAGCAGGCGCTCAGCGAAATCGATGCAGCGAACGCTCGTCAATCGGCCGAAGAAATATCAGCCGGAGAGCGGCTCAAAGCGCTTCGCGAGGAAGTTGAGACGACCAAGGCGCAGCTTGAATCACTGAAGCAGCAATCCGCAACTGAAGCAGAAGCCGCCAAAGCCCGCCAACTGGCGGAAGAGACAGCCGCCGCAGAAAAGCTCAAGTCGCTGCAGGAAGAGGCCGCCGCCGCGCAAAGCCAGCTGGATGCGGCCCGCAAGCAGGCCGCCAGCGAAGAGGAAGCCGCCAAAACTCGTTTGAGCGAGGAAGAAAAAGCTTCCGCCGAGAAAATAAAAGCCCTTCAACAAGAGGCGGACGCAGCGCAGGCCAAGATCAGCCAGCTCACCCAACAAGGGGCTGAAGCGGAGAAGTCAGAAGCAACAAGGCTGGCCGCGTTACGGGCGGAATTGGCGGCGGCCGAAGCTCGATTACAAGCCGCGCGCGAAGAGACGGAGGCTAAAGGCCAGGAGGCAAGCAAGCTCGCATCACTTCACGCAGGCGTAGGCGATGCGGCGCTCGCCATCACCACGCTTGCTGAGCGCAAGACCGGACTGGAAGCCGCCATTACCGCCCTTGCCGCTGAAGAAACCGCGCGACAGGCAAAGATTGCCGAAGCGGAAAAGCAGCATGAATCCCTCGCTACCGCGAAGCTGAAGGTGGAGGACGAACATGCCACGCTGATTGCCGCCATCGCTCATCTTAGCAGCCAGCATACCGAGCACGAACAATCCTTGGTGGGCCGCAAAAGCGAGGTTGAAAGCGCCACCAGCAAGCTTGCTGAACTGCAAAGCGAGGTGAAAAAATCCGCTGCTGAGCTGGAACCTTTGCAGGCACAGAAAGCAGAGCTTGTTGAAATCAACAAAGCCCGCACTGAAGCAGACGAGGCTTTGGCTCAGGCAAAAAAGGCAACGGACGAAGAAGCCGCCAAACTGGCGGACTTGCAGGCGAAAGCCGCCGAGCAAGCAAGCGAGCAAACCGCCAAACAGGCGGAACTAGCTGCCACCATTTCAGAACGCCAAAAGGAACTAGGCGAACTCGAAAGCCGCTTAAAGACGCTGTCCGACCGCGAAGCCGAAGTCGGCCACCGCTTGGAAGAACTTGCCGCCACTGATGGCCGCTTGAAGGATGCAAACGAAGCTCTCAAGGGCCTCGAACAGCAGCGCGCCAGCATTGAGGCACAAAAAGAATCTGTCGCTGCGGCCATCCTCAATCTCACCACCCAACATGCCGACCAGGAGCGTTATCTTGAGGAACTCAATGAGCGCGGCATAGCTCAGCACAAGCTGGTCAAAGCCCTCACGGATCGCCAAGCCGAAGCCGAGGCCCAGGCCTTGCAGTCAGAAACAGCGCGACAGGAAATGGCGGCGAAACTGACCGCCCTGAGCAAGGAAATCGCCGAGGCGGAAAACACTCTGCGCAGCCATCGCGAGGAGATCCCCAAGACTCAGGTATTGCTCGTGGATGTTAGGGCGGAAGTTCACGCCCTTACTCAGCAACGCGCCGCCGCAGAGTCCGCTCTCAAGGAGGCGCTCGCAAAGCAGGCGCGGGCGGATGGTGAGCTCGAAGAACTCAACGCGATCATCGCCTCGAAGCACAAGGCCCGGGCAGAAGCGGAAGCAGCACTCGCGGAGCGGGTGAAGAGGCATACCACCCTCGCGGAGGAAATCATCACGCTCGAGGCCACCGTCAAGCACTTGACCGCTTCTCATGGCGGCGCCCAAGCGGCCCTTCAGACGCTTCAGTCCTCCGTCGCAGAGACCGAGTCCCACCTGTCGGCACGTCAGTCAGAGCTGGTGGAAGTGGAAGCCAAGGTCAAGCGTGCCGCCGAAGCCAGCGTCATGCTGGAAGAAAAGCTCAAGCTGCTAGAGGAGGCCGAGAGCACCCTTCACGCTGCGAACGAAAGCATCGCTGGCATCAAGCAGAAGACCGAAGATCTGCGTAGCGAAACCACTAAACTGGCTACGGAACGCGCCGCCCATGAGCAGGCCTTGCAGCCTTTGCGAAAGGACGTGGCCGACCTCGAAAAAGATCTGGCCAGCCTGCGGATTGACCATGCAAAGCTGACGGCTGAAGCAAAGGAAGCTGCCCTTGGCAGGGATGCCGCCACCAAGGCCAAGGCAGCCGTGCAGGAGGAAGCCGCCCTCATTGAGCAACAACTGAACTCCCGCAAGACGAGTCTGGACCGCGATTTTACCACCAAGACGGATGAACTCAAAAAGGCCGAAACTGCCTTTGCCAATGTATCGGCTCGCTTGGAAGTGGCCGAAGCCAAGGCGCGCGAACTCGCTGATGTGGAAGTGAAGCTCGGCAATGCCACCAAGGGCTTGAAGGACGCTGAAAAGCTGCGTCTTGGCGAAGAGAAGACCCTTGCAGAACTTGCCCGCCAGCAGGAGAAGGCGCGCAAAGATCTCGCAACGCTAGAGCAGCAGTCGCGGGATGAAAAAGCCAAGGGCGAAGATTTGCTCAAGCGCACCAAGGCTGAAGAAGCAAAATTTACCGAGGCTGAAAAACGTGCGATCAGGACCACCTCAGCGCTTGAGCAGTTGGAGGCCAAACGTCGCGATGCCGAGATGGCTATCGAGCATGCGATTTCCGAAGAGAAACGCTACAAAAGGGAGATGCCCACCCTCAATGCGGAGATGGTCACCGTCTCGGCAGCGCTGGCTGGACTGCTGTCTCAGCGTGATGAAGCCCAGAAGGCTTTGGCCCGGCTTTCCTCGGATACCGATATAGGACTGCGCCGCTCACGTGAACTCGAATCGGCGATTCAGAACCTGGATGAAGGCGTCCGCGTGCGTGAGGAACGCATGCAAAGCATGCAGGCCGAAGTGGACCGCGAAGCCCAGAAGCTGAAAGCCGCGCAAGAGCAAACACGGGCCGCAGAGGCGGCCAAGGCTTCAACGCAGTCCGACTTGCAAGCGCAGCAGAAGCTGGTCGCCCAGGCACGTGCGGAGTCCATCAGCTTGGAGTCCGTGCTTAAAGCGAGCATGAGCCGAGTGACTGAACTAAAGACCGAGGAAGAGCGCCTCAACAAGGCCCTGGCAGACCGGCGCAACGAGCTTTCCAGCACAGAGGCCAGTCACACGGCCCTCGTGAACAAGCTCAAAGCCGCCGAGCACGAAATCCTTGCGGTCACCGGCGCCAGTGGCAGGGCCATCTCTGTAGCCGAGGCCTTGAAGTCCCTCGAAAGCCGCCATGCCGAAACTCAGCAGTCCTTGCGCAAAGCTGCCGAACAGGAACTGGCCCTCCAGGCGAAGATGAACACCCTTCAAGAAACCTCCATTCGCGAAAACCAGCGGTTAGAGCAGCTCAAAAAAGAACGTGCTCGCTCCGAAGACGAAGAGCAGCGGCGTTCCGCTGAAGCCAAGATTCGCACTCATGAATTCCAGCGGGTGGAAAAGCAGGCCATGGCTGCCGCCGAGGTCGCTCGCAAGGAAGCGGCCCGTCTGGAAGACCGCTGCACCGAACTGGCCGACATCGAGGAAACCGGCCGTAAATGGGAAGAGGTAGAGAACCGCGTGCGCGGCCAGCTTGAAGAACTGGAAGAGAAGCACGAAATCCTGCGCCGCGGACTAAACACCGACGAAGCCACCGTCATGATGTTCGCTAACGATTTGGTGAAACGCATCGACCTCATCGACATTCTGATTCAGCGCTATGCGGGCGAAGGAGAGCGCACCATGGAACACCAGTTGCGCACTCTGCGCGCTTCGTTTGAGGACATCCTGCATCAGCATGGCGTCACCGAGTTTGATGTGGAGCCTGGCACGGAAATTGATGTGAAGCTTCGCCAACGCATCTCCGTGATCGAAAGCCAGCCAGGCAACGCCAAACCGAAAGTCGTTGCCACCTATCGCCCTGGCTTTATCTACTCAGGCCAGGAAGGCCGCGAAGTCGTGCTGCGCAAGGTTGAAGTTAAGACGACCAGCCAGTAATATTTAAGCTACCTACCCTACTTCTCTTTACCTTATCATGGCTGAATACGTTGGAATTGACCTTGGCACCACGCTCTCGGGCTTGGCGTACCTGAAACCGGACGGCAATCCGGAGATCGTACCCAATGCCGATGGTGAGCGACTGACCCCTTCCGTGGTTTATTTCGATGCTCATGAAGACGTCAAGCTCGTAGGCTCAGCCGCTCGGGATGGGGGTGATCCCGAGCGCACCATCTTCCAGATCAAGCGCCACATGGATGATCCGGAGCACATCATCAAGATGGATGGCAAGGACTGGACGCCGTCCGAAATCTCAGCGCTCATCCTTTCGAAGCTGAAGCGCGATTGTTCCAAGATCGTTGGCGACATCACCGAAGTGGTCATTACCGTACCGGCCAATTTCAATGAACTAGCCCGCAAAAGCACCATTGCTGCCGCCGAGATGGCTGGCCTCAAGGTGCGCCGCCTCGTCAATGAACCCACTGCCGCTGCGGTGTATTATGCCCACAGCCAGGGCGTACAGGGCCGTGTGCTCGTCTTCGATCTTGGCGGTGGTACGCTCGACACTACGATCCTGGAAGTTGTAGGAGACAACATCCGCATTCTCACCAGCGAAGGTGCCCGCCATCTGGGTGGCAGCAATTTCGACGACATCCTGCTTGCCGCCTACGATGAGCAGTATCAGAAGCAAGTCAGCGCGCCGCTCTACAATGATGAGCGCCAACGGCGCCGGGCCTTGCAGGCGTCTGAAGATGCGAAGAAGATGCTCTCCAAGCTGCAACGGGTGAGCGACACCATCGGCAATGACACCAGCGGTCTAGCACGCATTGATCTTACCCGCGAGACCTTTGAGAAGTTGGTGCGCGGTATGATTACCCGCGCCCTGATGCTCGTGGAGCAGGCGCTGGATTCAGCGAAGCTCAAAACCAGCGATATCGACCATGTGGTGCTGGTAGGCGGCTCCACTCGTATTCCCAAAGTGAAACAGGTGCTCGAGAAGCATTTCGGCACCACGCCGAAATCCTGCGGCAACGTGGATGAATGCGTAGCCCTGGGCGCCGCCCTTTTCGCGAAAAAGTCCTCTCGTATTCAAGAGGTCTGCAACCAGAGCTACGGCACCCTGGCGATGGTGTATAATGCCACCACTGGCGAAGAAAGCGTGCAGAACTCTATCGTGATCCCGAAGAATACGCCCATCCCCTGCTCGCGCACCCAGATGTATGTGACGAGCGAGGACAACGAGCGCATCATCGAGGTGGACATCACCCAGGGTGAGGACAGCGATCCGAAGTTCGTGGATGTCATCGGCCGCATCACCCTTGAAGTGCCTCCCAACCGCGCGAAGGGCTGTGAAGTAGCCGTCACCTTCAGCTACGATGAAAACCAGCGCGTGCGGGCCTTGGTAGTGGACAAGCAGTCGGGCCGCTCACGCGAGGTCGCCGTATCTTACAAAGGTGCCGGTGTTCTGTCTGATGAAGAATTGAAGCGTCGCGGCAGCTTCCTCAAAGCCATGCGAATCGAGTAAGCAAGCCAACCCCGGACACCCTTTTCCCATGTTCAAGAAAGTCCTCCAGTCCATTTCGAAGTCGTTGAGCCGCCAGACCGAGGCTCCGACACCCGCTCCGGCCCCCCGCCCCAGCAATACCTTCAATGCCCCTCCGCCGCCCGCTGCGAAAGCTGGACAGGTTGCAGGCATCGTCGCGGCCAAATCATCTGCGCCCAAGACACCTGAAGGTTTGCTTGGCATCGAGCCCAAGATGAGCAAGGAGCAGATTCGCGAGCACCTGAAGCTGATGTACCGGCGCTACAACCGGGCCGCCTCCAGCCTCGACAACAACACCCGCTCAGAAGCCGACTCGATGCTGGAGGCGATCGTCGCCGTACGGGAGAAGCACTTCGGCCAGATCTAGTGGTCCGCACAGCCTTCTGCGGTCAGTATCAGGAAACGCTCCATCCGCACAGAGCACTGTGCGCACCACTTTTAGACGGCGCTCAAAGCAGCCCTTCCGCATCACCTTGCCGGGCCACAAACTCCTCAAGGGCTGTCTTTAGCGCCGCATGTGAATACTGGCGCTTGATGGCCTCAATGGCAGTGGTCGCAAGTTGATCGCAGCGTTCGTTACCATCGTGGCCCGCATGGCCTTTCACCCAGCGCCAGTTGATTTTGTGCGGCGTGACGAGAGCATCAAGGGAACGCCAGAGGTCCTCGTTTTTCACCGGTTTCTTGGCGCTTGTCCGCCAGCCATTGCGTTTCCATCCTGCCACCCAGCTCATGATGCCTTGGCGAAGGTATTGGGAATCGGTGTGAAACTCCACCTCGCACGGTTCCTTGAGGATGCGCAGGGCCTCGATGGCACCTTGTAGCTCCATCCGATTGTTGGTCGTGGCGGGACTGCCGCCGTTGAGCACTTTTTCATGCTTGCCACTGGTAAGCACGGCCGCCCACCCACCGGGGCCTGGATTGCCATGGCAGCCGCCATCGGTATGAATGACGACTTTTTTCAAGCAGCGATGGCGTGGTGTGGATAATGCATGGAACGGACAAAGTGGGTAGCAAGAATGGCCGTGCTGTCGATTGTGAATCGAAGTTTTACCAC
>JAQGPI010000511.1 GCA_028293175.1 Verrucomicrobiaceae bacterium
GTTGCGGGCATTGATCAGCAACGTGGGCACGGTCAAGTTGACCAGGAATTGGCGGGAGCTGCATTTAGCCCAGTAGTCCTCAGCATCCTTGAATCCATGCAAAGGGGCAGTGAAAAGATCATCAAATTCGCGCAGGGTGCGCACCCGTTCAGGTGCCACCTCCGTAATCTGCCCGGGGAATTGCTTGGCCTTGTGCTGTATCTTTATCACCATCGTGGTGAGGAAGCGACGCAGGTAGAGGCGGTTCCAAAAGTGCTGGTCCAGCGCATCAGCGGAGGCCCGCAAATCCACTGGCACCGATACACACGCAGCACTGCTGATGGCAGGGTGAGGCGGGGCTTCGCCGAGGTATTTCAGAGTCACATTGCCACCGAGGCTGAAACCCACCAAGGCGATGCTTTGATAGCGCTTGGCGGCGTGTTCAATGACAGCGCGTAAATCCTCCGTCGCGCCGCTATGATAAGATCGGGCCAGTCGGTTCAATTCACCGCTGCACCCGCGCATGTTCCAGGCCAGCGCATCCCAGCCCGCCGCATGCAGGGCCCTTGCTGTGCCTTTGATATAAGCGGCAGCGGAACTGCCTTCCAGGCCATGCGATAGAATGGCCAGCCGCTTGTATTTAGATCGGTGCCAGTCGAGATCAAGGAAATCACCATCCGGCAACTCCAGGCGCTCGCGTGTGAAGGCTAGCGCCGCAGGTCGTACAAAGGCACCAAGAATGGTCTGCACATGCCCGTTGGAAAGGAGCAGCGGCGGGCGGAAGCTGGAATGGATGACTGGCATGGGCTGCTCATTGTGGGGCGGCCGCCCGGCCTGCAACTACAGCCGATGCCGCCTTAATACACGTCGCGGCGATAGCGTTTGGCTTCCTTCATCGCAGCCACATACGCAATAGCTTCTTCCTCGGTCTTGCCACCTTCGGTCTCGATGATCTTGTGCAGCGCTTTGTCCACATCATGCGCCATGCGCGAGGCATCACCGCAAACGTAGAAGATGGCTCCCTGCTCCAGCCAGGCATAGAATTCGGCGCTGTTCTCCAGCATCCGATGCTGCACGTAGATCTTCTCCGCCTGATCACGGGACCATGCGAGCGTGAGCTTGTTGAGAGTACCGTCGGCAAGGTAGGCTTCGAATTCGTCCTTGTAGAAGTAGCAGGATTTCTCGCTCACTTCGCCAAAGAACAGCCAAGCCTTGCCCTTGGCTCCAGTGGCCTTGCGCTCTTCCAGGAAGGCGCGGAAAGGCGCGATGCCGGTACCCGGTCCGCAGAAAATCACGGGTGTTTCTTCGGCGGCGTCAGGTAGACGGAAGCCCTTGCCGAGATTGACGAATACTGGAATCCGCGTTTCGGCCGTGAGGCGCTCAGCCAGGAAGGTCGAGGCCACGCCGCCGCGTTCACGGCCAAAGCTGGTGTATTTCACCGTCGCCACGGTTAGATGCACCTCTTCCGGATGCGCCTTGAGGCTGGAGGAGATGGAATACAGGCGGATGTTCAGCTTCTTGAGAACGCTGACGAACTCCTGGGCTTCAAACTTTGCGGTCGGGTTTTCGAGCAGCAGGTCGATCACAAAGCGGCCCCAGAGGTACTTCTTGAGTTCTTCCTTCTGTTCAGGCGCTACCAGGGCAGCCAGCGGGCTTTCGCCACCGGTCTTTTCCACGATGGCCTTCACCAGCTTGTTGTCGATTTCCGTGAGCGAACTGCCTTCGATCAAAGCCTGGCGCAGAGGCACCTGAGCGGCCGTCTTGGGATGGGTGACGGTTTCTTCGCCGGTTAGGCCGAGAGCGGCGATGGTGGCATCGACAAGAGCAGGGTCATTCGTGGGCAGCACCGCCAGCGAATCTCCAGGCAGATATTCCAGGCCCGAGCCGGCCAGATCAATCTCATAGTGGCGGGTATGCTTCGGAGCATCCGGGGCGGAGAGGTCGTGAGCGTGCTTCAGCTTCGCGATGAAGGGATTCTTGACGTTGTAGAGGGGCTTGACGTGCGGCGCGGATTCGTTGCTCATTGGGAAGGATAGGCTGGGGCGAAAGTAGGGGGGGAGGCTTTCGAGTCAAGGAGTGCGGTGCAAAGGCCGTGCCAAGGCGGCTGCCTCATGATGAGTCCTTTAGTTCCCATTGACACTTCAATGCAACTTCCTCGATAACACGCGCCTCGCCCTTGCGTTTGCTCTGGCCCATCGATTCATGAAGACGACACCGACTGCATTCCTCCTCGCACTCTGTGCCTCGCTGCCCCTGGCAGCGCGCGCTGAGCTGAAACTTCCCGCCATCATCGGCGACAACATGGTGCTGCAACAAAAGCAGTCCGATCCAATATGGGGCTGGGATACGCCCGGCACGCAAGTGACCGTCACCTTTGGCGACCAGACCGGCTCAGCCAAAGCGGATGAAAAGGGCAAATGGACAGTCAAAATCAATCCAGGCGCCGCTAATGCCGAGCCGCAGATTCTGAAGATCCAAGGCTCCTCTACCAAAGAACTCAAGAACGTGCTCGTTGGAGAGGTATGGATCTGCTCCGGCCAGTCCAATATGCAGTTCGCCGTCCAGAGTGATACGGATGGAGATTTAGAAACCGCCAAGGCGAAGTATCCCAAGATCCACCTTCTCACCGTGCCCAATTTGGGAACCCAGGAGCCACAGACCGATTTCAAGGGCGAATGGAAAGAATGTTCGCCTCAGACAGTCGGGGGCTTCGCCGCTGTCGGTTACTTCTTCGGTCGCACTCTGCATGAAGTCCTTCATGTGCCTGTCGGATTGATCAACAACTCCTGGGGCGGCTCTGCTGCCGAGGCCTGGGTGCGCCGCGACGTGTTGGAAAAAGATGCCCGTTTCAAAGGCGAAATCGAAAGCACGGTCAAACTGGAAGCCGCCTACAACAGCCCTGAGTTTGCCTCCAAGTATCAAAAGGATCTCGATGCGTGGAAAGCTCGCGCTGATGAGGCCAAGAAGGCAGGCAAGCCTTTCACTGAGCGTGCTCCAGGCTCTGCCGAGCAATGGCTGAAAGGCAATGCTCGCCCCGGGAACATCTACAACGGCGTGCTGCTCCCCACCATCGGCTACGGCATCAAGGGTGCCATCTGGTATCAGGGCGAAACCAATGCCGGCCGCGCCTATCAGTACCGGTCGCTCTTCCCGCTGATGATCAAGCATTGGCGTGAGGAATGGAAGCAGGGCGATTTCCCCTTCTATTGGGTGCAGCTCGCCGACTTCCTGCCAGAAACTCCGGAGCCCGGCGACAGCTCCTGGGCCGAACTGCGCGAGGCGCAGACGATGACTCAAAGTGCCGTCAAGAACGGCGGGCAGGCCGTGATCATCGACCTCGGTGAAGGCAAGGACATCCATCCGAAGAACAAGCGCGATGTGGCCGAGCGCCTCGTGCGCTGGGCTCTGTACAAGGATTACGGCCAGAAAATTC
>JAQGPI010000515.1 GCA_028293175.1 Verrucomicrobiaceae bacterium
TCCACGGAGTTGCCAAAGCTATTCCAGTTCATGCCAAAGGCGAGCTGGGAAAGGGTGTCTTGGAAGACGTTGGCATCGAGCTGATGACCCTGGTCTTCTTTTCCTGCCCAGTGCAGGGCTTGAATCAAATTGGGCAGGAAGAGTTGCAGCCAGAGTGCGGCCGCGAAGACATGGCTAACCAGCAGTCGCAACATCGCCGTGATGCGGTCCTTAGCGGAAGACTCGCCGCGCCAGAGAAACACGCCGAGGACAATGAAAAGCACCAGCACATCCAGTGCTGCATTGGGATAGGTCCAAATCCACGCGGCCTGATTCAGCGCCAGCCATATCCATGGCCAGACGGTGCGCCCCCGGCGGAAGATGATCTTGCGCTCTGCGAGAATGGCCGAAAGGCACAGAGGCACGATCAAGGCATAGGCCCGCGAGTCCACGCCGTAATGCAGGTGCATGGGGTGCAGGTACAGCAAGATGGCCATGATGGGCAGTCCCCCGGCCAGCCCGCACAGCCGCAACAGTAGCACCACGGCGATGCCGGACGCCAGCAGGGCGGGCAGGCGGATGATGAGTTCATTGAAGTCGGAAGGCTTCTTGTGAGTGACCTTTTGCCAGATGGTGAGCGTGGCTTTTTGCAGCACCGACATGGGCGCGTGGTTGGTCGGCTTTTGGTAGTAGAAGGCACATTTCTTCCATGTCGTGGGCTGGAACTTGAGTTCGTCGGGGTTCTTTTTGTCCGGCTTCCAATTGCCCAAAGAGCACTGCTTCACCGCCCACATTTCATCCCACCACAGGCTCTTCGTGGCAAAAGACGAGACTCCATAAACAGTGGCGAACAGAAGTACGAATGCGGGTATGGCGAGCTTTCGCCACCACGGGCGAGCGGTGCGAACGGGAACCTCCTCATCCAAGGGTGCCTCAAAGGGACGGGTCCACCAGCCTGCCGTGAGAGCGAGCACAACCAGGAGGCCCAGATTCAATAGGGCGGCGACGTGAATGCCGATGTCAGTGTCCGGCTCCCAATGGCTGACGGGATCGTTCGCCGCCTGCGCTTCGGCAATGGCCTGCTTGGCAGCTTTGGCATCAGGGCCTAGCACTACGATGACGACTTCAGCCAAGATGAGTATGCCGATGAGAATACGCGCTAGCAGCACGGGCTTCGAAACAAGTGAGCGGAGCCAGGCGGGCATGAAGGATCAGGCGATGGCAGGCAGGTTGCGAATGAGGACGCCTGGGGGCACGGCACGCGGCTCCGTGGTAAGGCGGATAAGCTTGTCGAAGACTTCCTGGCCGCGCAGGATCTCGATTTCCACGCGCATGAAGATGATTGGAATGTCGTACTTGGGCAGGGGATCGGGGAAGCGCACGATATCCTTTTCCGTGGTCACGATGAACTCCAGGTCGCGCCGCACGCAGCGGTCGATGAACTGCTTGATCTCCCGTTCGGTGAAGCGGTGATGATCGGCGAAGCGGGCAGTCGCTTCCACCTTCGCCCCCAGCTTGCGCAGGCCCTTCTCGAAGCTCTCTGGCACAGCGATGCCGGAAAGAGCGCCCACGTACTTGCCCTTCAGTTCCCCGATGGCCATGAGCTCGCCCGAGTCCATGTTTTTGAAGTGCATAGGGCGGTGGCGGCACTCCACAATCTCGGCATCGCGATTGTACCGGCGGATTTCGGTGATGAGATCGGTGTTAGGCGTCTCATCACTTTTGGTGATGAAGATGTAGCTGGCGCGCTTCAAGTGCTGGGCCGGTTCGCGCAGCGTGCCGCGAGGCAGCATGTGGCCGTTGCCGAAGGGAGCAGTGCGGTCCACCAACACAATGTCCAGGCGGTGTTTCAGGCGCAGGTACTGCATGCCGTCGTCCAGTAGCAGCACGTCGCTATGGAAGTTGGTAATAGCATGTTTGCCAGCCTTCACACGGTTTTTGTCCACTACCACCGGCACGCCGGGGAGGTTGGTCGCCAACATCCAAGGTTCGTCACCGGCGGTGTGGGAATCGAGCAGCACCGTCTTGCCATCAGAGACCACGCGCGGTGGTGATTCCGCTGGTTTCTCGATCAGATTGAACGTCGCCGCCACTCGTTTCAAAAGCGAGGGGCGCACCGTGCGCTTGCTTTTGTAGCCCCGGCTGAGGATGGCTACGGCCCGGCCTTTGTCGCGCAAGGTACGGGCAAAAAGCTCCACCACCGGAGTCTTGCCGGTGCCGCCCACCGTGAGATTGCCGATGCTGATTACAGGCACGCCCAGATGATGGTCGTGAAAGAAGCGCTCCCGATACAGCCACAGGCGCAGCATCACCACCGAGGCATAAATCTTCGACAATCCAAAGAACACACACCTCGCCACCCATGCCCGAAACCCCCGCTTGTTATGCAGGATCACGTCGATGATGAAGTTTTCGATGTCTTCGAGGGTGTCTTTCACGTGTGGCCGCCACCAAAGCCGAGCATTGCGCCCGGAACAAGTGCGGTGTGAGACGCCCCCTCCGGGCACCCTCTGCCTTTGCCCTTGCCTTTGAGGCCATCCCGTTTCAGGATTCCCCAACAATGGCCCAGAAAAAAACTCCAACCAACAACCCCGGTTCCAACATGGACCTCGCAGAGATCAAAGCAATTGTGGATCTGATGGCGAAGAATGAGATCTCGTTCTTCCAGCTCGAACGCGAGGGTGCCAACATCCAGCTCCGGCGCGGCCACGACATTGACGCTTTGAAGGACCTGCTGTCCTCCTTACCAGCGGGTTTTGGCGGTAGTTCCCAGCCGCAGGTCGTGTACGGTGGCGCTCAGCAGCCTCAGCTCGCTGCTCCTGCCGCAGGCTCCTCCTCTGCCTCGGCACCGGCTGCTCCTGCCGCAGCGAAAGAAGAACCTACTGGCCCAGCGATCAATTCACCCATGGTGGGCACCTTCTACCGCGCCGCAGCCCCCGGAGAGAAGAATTTCATCAGCGTGGGCGACCACGTCGAAGCCAACACCACCGTATGCATCATCGAAGCGATGAAGGTGATGAATGAAATCAAGGCCGAGACCAGCGGCACGATCGCCCGCGTGATTGCCGAAGATGGCAAGCCAGTGCAATACGGTCAGGCGTTGTTCCAGCTTAAGTAGGCAGCGCCGGAGGGAGGAAGAATGGGGATAGGGAAAAGGAGAATGCATTGCGCCTCCGCCCTGCCCTTCGCTCATTTATCCCTTGCCCCTTATCCCTTTTCCCTTCCCAAAAATGTTCAAGAAAGTCCTCGTAGCCAACCGTGGCGAGATCGCCCTCCGCATCATCCGTGCTTGCAAGGAGCTCGATGTCAAAACCGTCGCGGTGTATTCCGAAGCAGACGTTGATTCGATGCATGTCCATCAGGCCGATGAAGCCATCTGCATCGGGCCCGGCCCTAGCTCCGAGAGCTACCTGAAGATGTCCCGCATCATCGCGGCGGCGGAGATCGCCAATGCCGATGCCATTCACCCCGGCTACGGTTTCCTTTCCGAGCGTGCTGAATTCGCCGAGATCTGCCGGGAATGCAAAATCAAGTTCATCGGCCCCTCGCCCGAAGTGATTTCGCGGATGGGCGACAAGAACAGCGCCCGCGCCACCGCCACCAAGTTTGGCATCCCTATCACCCCCGGCTCTGACGGCATCTTGCAAAGTGAAGAGGAAGCCTTGGAGGTGGCCAGCAAGATCGGCTACCCAGTCATGATCAAGGCTACCGCCGGCGGCGGCGGTCGTGGCATGCGTCCCGTCTTTAGCGAAGACACGCTGCGCTCCATGTACCAGCAGGCCAGCCAGGAAGCGATGAAGTGCTTTGGCGACGGCAGCCTCTACATGGAAAAGTTGGTTGAGCGCCCCCATCACATCGAGTTCCAAGTAGTGGCGGACAGCCATGGCAACGTTGTCCATCTCGGGGAACGCGACTGCTCCATGCAGCGCCGCAACCAGAAGATCATCGAGGAATGCCCCTCGCCGAAGATCACGCCCGAAATGCGCAAGCAGATGGGCGATGCCACAGTGAGGCTGTGCAAAGAGATCGGCTACGAGAACTGCGGCACCATCGAATTCCTCGTCGATAACGACTGCAAAAACTTTTACTTCATGGAGATGAACACCCGTATTCAGGTGGAGCATCCCATCACGGAAGAAGTGTATGGCTGCGATCTGATCAAGGAGCAGATTCGCATCGCCTCCGGCATGCCGATCTCGGAGCATGTGATCAAGAACACGCCCCGCGCCCACTCCATTGAGTGCCGCATCAATGCCGAAGATCCGGCCCGCAACTTTGCCCCCAGCCCTGGCCGTATCACCCTCTGGTACGCTTCCGGTGGCCGCGGCGTGCGCGTGGACAGCCACGTGTACTCCGGTTATGAAGTGCCTCCGTATTACGACTCCATGATTGCCAAGTTGATCGTGACCGGTAATACCCGCGAAATCGCCATCCGGCGCATGCGCCGCGCCCTGGGCGAGTTCATGATCGAAGGCATCAAGACCACTATCCCGCTGCAGGCCAAGATCCTCGCCACCGCGGACTTCGAAAACGGCAATTACGACATCACCTGGGTGGAGAACTACCTCAAGCAGGAAGCTCTCAAGACATCTTAGGCTGGGGAAAATTGCTGAGCACGGCCGTTGCTTCCTCCTCGTGCACGTCCTCCTGAAACCTGTCTACCACCTGCTGGAACCACTGACTCTGGTGGTGCTGGGAATGACGGTGCTCACGGTAATGCTGTTTCGCCGGAAGCAGCGGGGACTGGCTTTTTTCAGCGGCGGCTTGTGGCTGGTGATGGTGCTCACCACCTGCACCGCGATTGGCGACTGGCTGCTTTCGGGGATTGAAAGGGAATGGGCGGATATGCCCTCCAGATGGGAATCCCTGCCAACCTGCGATGCGGTCGTCTGTCTGGGTGGGGGCGTGCTGCCCAATGCTACGGAAATCAATGGCCTGGACATGCAGGATAACTCCGACCGAATCACCACAGCCATCGAGCTCATTCGACGAGGCAAGGCACCCTTTCTGATGTTAGGTGGCGGTTCTGCTGTGACCGCAGATGGGGGTAAAATCAGCGAGTCCAAAGCCATCCGGCATTGGATCGAAAGCTGGAAACTGATCTCGACACCGGTCGATGACCTCGGCATCTGCACCAACACCCGGGAGGAGGCTCAAAGGTTTGCTGAGAAGGCAAAGCAGCATGGCTGGAAGAAGATCATCCTGGTCACTAGCGCCTCGCACATGCGGCGGGCCGCCGGCGTGTTCCGCAAGGCCACTGGCCTTGAAATCGCGCCCGTGGCCTGCGCTTTCAAGACCGGCGCCGCCTTCCACGATCACCCTACCGTGTGGTTTCATTTTCCTGAAGGGGAGGCCGTCGGTTGCCTCAGCGTCTGGTTCTACGAAACCCTCGGCTGGTGGACGTACAAGGCGCGCGGATGGGTGTAGGCAGATTCAATTCCCTTGGGTTCAGGTCCTGTTAAACGCCGAAAACAGAGGTGGAAGGAATCCCCCCCGCAGCTTTGGCAACAGTTGGAGGAGCAACAGCGCCAACACTAGCCCCGCCGTCAGTATCGCAGCCAAGGTGGCTACTAAGCGCCACAGAACGTTCTTACCTGGTGGAAACGGCTGTTCCTCATACTGGAACAGAAAGGGTTGAACTGGCTGTTCCTCATAGTGAATTCCCAGCTTACCCAACTGCCTTCGGGCCTTTTCTTGCAAGAAAGGCTCTTCGGATTCGGCGAGCCATCGAAGTTTCTCGACGGCTTCCTTGTTTCCAATTTTTGCCGATAGCACGGATGGCCTTTGCCGCCAGAGCCCTAACATGTTTGCCGAATTCCGGGGCCCACTGCGTAGCCTCAAACAACGCAGGAACCGCAAGGGGAGAGCGGGTTTCGTCAATGGCAGAGACCACGTTCTCGTGGTCAGTATGCCATTTGACCTTGGACAATTTCACCAAAGCATCAACGTGCTGGGCAGTAAACCCGAAGCGAAAGCCGACCGTCAAGGCCATATCCAAATCGTCGGCACACTCAGATCAAGTGACTCTTCCAGGAGCTGTTTGGAGAGACTTTGTCCATCCAAGCGAGATCCAAACTTCTCCAGGAAATCGTCTTCGGATACCGCACGCACGCACAGTTCCATTACCAGCTCTTTTTGGGCTTCATTCATAGGCGATCACACTTCGATTCCTAGAACAACTGCCGGGCATGACAGTTCCCATCGGCATTCCTCAGACAAACAACAAGACGCGGTTTCTTTATACTGACCGACGTCAAAGTCGCGGTTATTTCTTCTCCAGCTTCTCTAGCGCCTCCGAGACATTGGCCACAGTCAGCAGATTTGGCAGCAAATAGTGCTCCTTCGCGCCCGGGATGTAGAGGACGTTCACCGGGATGGCCTCGGTGTGGTACTCTCGGCGCAGGGTTTCCGTGATCCGCTCATCATAGTTCGTGTAGTCGGCCTTGAGCAGCACCACCTTGTGTTTGCGGAACGCCGCTTTGAGGGCTTCGGAATTGTACACGCGATGATTCACCTGGCAGGTGGCGCACCAGCGGGCGGTGAAATCAATGTACACGGGAGTGCCCTCGCTGCGCAGCTTCTGCACCGTTTCAGGCGACCATTCTTGCCACTTCAGTTCGCCTTCCGCATTCGGCGGCCACCCCAGGAGCAAGCCACCTACCAGCACGACGACGCTGAGCAGCAAAGCCGTGCGCTGCGTGCCAGCAGGCTTGTGCGGCAGGTACCAGCGCCCGTAAATCCAGCAGGCCATCGCGATGAGCACGAGCCCGAAGAGAACTTGCAAAAGGTGGGCATCATTGACCATGCCGCCGAGTACCCACAGCATATAGCCAGCAGTGCCGAACAACAGGAATGACATCGCCTGCTTGAAACTCTCCATCCAGGCTCCGGGCCGCGGCAGCAGCTTCACCAAACCCGGCGATACCGAAAGGATCAAGTAAGGCGAGGATAAACCCAGGCCGATTACGGTGAAAACGAGAAGCGCGAGCACCGCTGGCAACGAAATCGCCCAGGTGAGCGCCGGGGCCAGAAAGGGTGCCGAGCAGGGAGTAGCAACCACCGTGGCGAGGAGTCCGGAAAAGAACGAGCCTTTGAGTCCTGACTGCGATTGAAGCTCCTGGCCGACACCTATGGCGGAGGTGCCGATCTCAAACACGCCCGCCATGTTCAGACCGAAGGCCATGAAGAAGTAGCACAGGCACAGCACGAACAGCGGCGACTGAAGCTGAGCGCCCCAGCCCTTGCCCAGCACAATGACAAACAAGGCCAGCGCCCAAAAGCACACCAGCACCCCGGCTGTGTAGGCCAGCCCATGAAGGAAGATCTTCTTTCTGTCGTGACCCGCCTGCTGCACGAAGCCCAGGATCTTGATGCCAATCACGGGGAAAACGCAGGGCATGATGTTCAAGATCATGCCACCGACGAAGGCAAAAAACAGCAGGGTGCCAGTGCCAAAGCCGTTGGTGATCGGCCCTTTGGCAGCCGGAGCACCCGTGCTTGCCGAATTGGTAGAAGTGGCGGCGGGCGGCTTGCCTTCAGTGAGGGGCAGATTCACCTCAAAACCCTGTGAGTCCGGATTGCCCTCCAGCCAGCCTTCGTCCGCTTTGATCACACCGATGAGGGCATCCTTGGGCGGATTCTCCGCATCGGGTGGCAAGGTCAGCACCCAGTCGCTGCCCGCTTGCGCAAGCGCCTGCGGCTTCTCGGGATCAATGTCCTTGTCCGGGGCCGCCAGAGCCGAACTGAAGAAGAAGACCTTGCTGATCTTGAGGTTGGCTCCGGCTTCGGGATGCAGGACGATGCCGTAGTCTTTGCCGTTTTTGTAAGCCTTGAAGGTCCAACTCTTCGGTGCCGCTGGCAGGGCCTTGCGGGCTTTTTCAAAGAAGGTCTTGGTGGCGGCATCGGGTGGGCCTGCGGCTTCGGACACGGTCAGGCTGGCTTTAGCAGACGGCTTGGAAGGCAGACATGAGGATTCATCGCAGACAAGGGCATTTATCGCCACTGCGAGCGGAACAGGGTCGCCAGATTTAATGGTGGCCGAAGGCGTGATGGTGACCAGTGGATAAATTTCACCCTCATAGAGGTAACCTACAAATCCGGCCGCCTTGCCCTTGATGGGGGTGGGCCACTGGGGTTCACCCGCCTTGAATCCTTCGGGCAGCGTCCATTTGAAAGTGGTGCCAAACCCCGGGGCTCCAGGATGCTTCCAGTAGGAATGCTTGTGTTCGGCATGCTTCATCTTCACCGCCACCGTGAAGGGCCTGCCGGGGGCGATGGTGTTGCTTTCCGGGATGATTTCCGCTGTCAGGCGCTCTTCGCCTCCGAACGAGAACTGCTGGGCTTGCAGGGCAGGTGCCAGAAGCACCAGTGCCAGGAGGGAGGAGACAAAGCGGGTGATCATGAGAAGGGGAGTGCGGAATCAGGACAGGATACGCGGGCAGAGGTGGGAGGGAATTCATCTCGTTGTTATTCCGCACGATCTTGCAAGGCATGGAACATCCACCCGTCTGGAACTTACATCCTCGGGCTTGGCGTTTCCTCAGTCCGCTTTATATTTAGGCATGCTCACCGCCGAATCCCGCCAACGCGATTTCCCTCCGCTGGAGGGCCTCGCCTATCTCAATACTGCCGCCGAAAGCATCCCGCCCATGTGCGTGTTTGATGCGATGAGCGACTATTGCAATGACAAGGCGCTGGGCATGCGCGGACGCGATTCGCATTTCGCCAAAGTGGAGGAATGCCGCGAGGTGGCGGCGCGGATGATCGGTCTGCAAACCAACGAAGTGTCGTTTTGCTCCTGTAGCTCGGAGGCCTACAATCTGCTCGCCTCGGCCTTGGACCTGAAGGCGGATGATGAAGTGGTGCTCACGGACATCGATTTCCCCGCTGGCGTCACTCCGTGGCTGACGGCGCGGGTAAAGCCGCGTGTGAGCATGTGGAAGATTCGCGAGGGCGTGCTGGAGATTCTGGATCTGCTGCCCCTGCTCACCGGACGCACCCGCTTGGTGCAGCTTTCGCTGATCAGCTTCTACAACGGCTACCGCATCCCCTGGCGTCATGTGGTGGACAAAATTCGCCGCATGGCCCCGCAGGCCATCATTGCGGTGGATGTGACCCAGGCACTGGGCCGGGTGGTGCTGGATTGCAGCGATGCGGATATCATTATTTCCAGCACGCACAAGTGGACGCTGGGCCTGCACGGTGGCTGCATCGTGGGCATTCCCGAGCGCAATGCGGAGCGGCTGACCACCCGCATGGGCGGCTGGTATCATTTGGAGAATGCCTTTGGCGAGGACCGGTTTGATCGTGCGGTGGTAAAACAGGGCGCGGCCAGCTTCTCCGTCGGCATGCCCAGTTTTGGGCCGATTTACGCGCTTAATGCCTCTCTCCGCTATTTGGAGGGGGTAGGCGTAAAAGCTATTGAGGAACACGCCAATCCACTGGTCGCAAAAGCCGATGCCGGGCTGCGTTCTCTGGGTTTATCGCCCCTAATCAAAGTGGATCAAACCAAAAATCCCACCGGCATCATCGCCTTCAAGCACCCCGAAGTCGCCCGTTTCCACGCGGCATTGGAAGCGGCGAACGTGCATGTGATGCATCACGCCGGCCGCATCCGCGTCGCCATCCATGGCTACAACACGGCGGAGGATGTGGAGCGGCTGCTGGGGGTGCTGGGCGAGTGTGTGCGCTCCCCAGAGTAGCCCAGTTGCGCCGCAACTGGTGAGCCTGAGATTTCTCGCAGGGCTGTCTTTTTTCGCCGCTCCTGCCTTATCCGTTGCGGCGCAACCGGGCTACTTTGCCCTGCATTTGTCGCTTCAAATGGAGCTCGTATCGTCAATGATCACCGAAAATAGTAGAACCAGCTCCCTTCATACACCTGGTCAAAGTTCTCCTTTGAATCAAAACTGAGCTCGAACCCCCGCTTTTTTATGTAGCCAAATTCGTCGTGGCAAGCCAGTAAGTTCCAGTACCCGGTGGTGAGGCGGCCTGCCAGTTCGCTTTTTTGATGCAGGTTCACCTGAGCTTGGGTGTAAAAGAACACCCTCATGAAACTCCGCGAAATCAGCCAGATATCCGGGTGATTGATTTTGGTCTGCAATGCTTTTGTCTCCTCTTCCGTCACCTTCCCCTGTGCCTCCGCGATGGCGACGGACTCAAAAGCGGAAAAGCATACCAGCAGCCGCTGAAGAGAGGGGGCAGAGTCACCGGCAATGGCGATGCATTGCCGTTTCACGGCCTCTTGCTTGTCCTTGTCGTAGCTGAAGCTCTGGGAATCATCAGACCACTCCAGTATGATCTGCAGCCGAGGCCGGTTATCTGGGTCTATTGAGTCTTGGATGATGTTCAGAACAGTGACCTGGTACGTGGTGGAAATCCAGTCTGCCAAGGCTTGACGGGTCGCCAAGAGCCGTATTTCGCCTCGTTTGATCCGTTTGGTTGCGAGGTATTCGGAATCAGAAGAGAAGACCATAGAGTGACGAGATTTTAGTCGGGAAACGATTCTAGAGGCGGATTCCCCAACGGGCAATGCTCTATGCCCAGAACTCTGGAAACCGGTCCGGCATCGACTGGTCCCACCCGTAGCACTTCCCGCTTCACACCACGCCAAACCCGCTCCATACTCCCGGCCCTTTTCCGCCCCCATGATGACCGCCGCCCAGATCCGCCAGTCCTTCCTCGACTTCTTCAAGTCCAAGCAGCACACCATCGTGCCCAGCGACAATGTCGGCTACACCAGCCGCGATGGCGCGCGCATCTTCACCAATGCGGGGCTGAACCAGTTCGTGCCGATCTTCCTGGGCGAGCGCTCCGCCGATGTGGATCCCTGGCCGGGCGTGCTGCACAAGGGCCTGCCCACCCGTGCCGCTGATACGCAGAAGTGCATCCGCGCCGGCGGCAAGCACAACGACCTGGAAGACGTGGGCCTGGATACCTATCACCACACGCTCTTCGAGATGCTGGGCAACTGGAGCTTCGGCGATTACTTCAAGAAGGAAGCCATCTCCTGGGCCTGGGAGCTGATCATTGAGAAGTGGAAATTCCCGGCCACCCGCGTCTTCGCCACCATCTATCAGCCGGGTCCGAACGATCCCGCCGAGCGCGATCAGGAAGCCTGGGACCTGTGGGCCGAGAAGTTCCGCAGCATCGGCCTCGATCCCGACATCCACATCGTCAACGGCAACAAGAAGGACAACTTCTGGATGATGGGCGATACCGGCCCCTGCGGCCCGTGTACAGAAATCCACATCGACCTGACCCCCGGCGCTCCGAACCTGGATGAAGACCGTCAGCGCGCCGGTGCCCTGCTGGTCAATGGCAGCGATGCGAGCTGCATCGAGATCTGGAACAACGTCTTCATCCAGTACAACGCCAACCCCGATGGCACCTTCGTTCCGCTGCCCTCGCAGCACGTGGATACCGGCATGGGCTTTGAGCGCGTGTGCTCGATCATTCAAGGCACCAAGAACTTCACGGACTTCGAGAACGCCAAGATCAGCAATTACGACACCGATGTGTTCAAGCCCATCTTCGATGAGCTGACCAAGATGTCCGGCAAGCACTACCAGAGCACCCTGCCCAAGGCTAATGCCCAGGGCCATGTGATTCCAGTGACCGAGCAGGAGAAGATCGACGTCGCCTTCCGCGTGATCGCCGACCATCTGCGCACCCTGTCCTTCGCCATCGCCGACGGCATCCAACCCGGCAACAGCGATCGCAACTACACCCTTCGCCGCATCCTGCGCCGCGCCGTGAAGTACGGTCGCACGTTGGAGTTCAAAGAGCCGTTCTTCTACAAGCTGGTGGATGTCCTCGCTGAGAACATGGGCGATGTCTTCCCCGAGCTGCGGGTGAAGAAGGAGCAGATCAAGTCGGTGCTGAAGATGGAGGAGGAGAGCTTTAACCGGACTTTGGATCGTGGGATTGCGCTCTTTGAAGAGGCGGCTGGCAAGGCAATTTTGAAGGCAATAGGCGCAAAAGGATTTGGAACCGATGCATACAAGCTTCGATTCCCCGATGCTCCTAAAATGGAAGGCATCTCTACCATTCCGATTTTGATCATGGAAGATGGATCGACGGAAG
The DNA here is from genome assembly GCA_028293175.1 of Verrucomicrobiaceae bacterium. GTDB lineage: Bacteria > Verrucomicrobiota > Verrucomicrobiia > Verrucomicrobiales > Verrucomicrobiaceae > CAINXC01. Next base: position 12,061 of record JAQGPI010000515.1, read on the forward strand.
ATCTTCCTCTGCGAGGAATTCATGAGAACTACCCGGATTTCTTGAAGCGGGCGAAGGAGGCTCCGGTGATTCCAGCAGAAGATGCCTTCCAGCTCTACGACACCTACGGCTTCCCTCTCGATCTCACCGAACTCCTGGCCCGTGAACGCGGCCTGACCGTGGACACCGCAGGCTTCGAGAAGCTCATGGAAGAGCAAAAGGAGCGCGCCCGCGAAGCTGGCAAGAAGAACAAGCAGGTCGTCTCCGTCAGCGAAATCGAAACCAAGGCACCGACCAAGTTCATCGGCTATGACGCCCTCGACGCCGATGTGAAGGTGCTCGAAGTGGTGGCGATGAAGGACAAGACCGCCGTGGTGTTGGATGTCTCCACTTGTTATGCGGAAATGGGCGGCCAGATCGGCGACAGCGGCCAGCTCATCATCGGCGCGAACACCTTCCCCATTAGCAGCACCACCAAGGTGGGCAATACCTGGCTGCACTTCCTGGATGGCGATGAAGCGCCTGCCGTTGATTCCACGGTGCGCCTGGAAGTCGATGTGCCGCGCCGACGCGCCATTGAACGCCATCACACCGTCACGCACATCCTCCATTGGGCGTTGCATGAAGTGGTGAGCAAGGAAGCCACGCAGAAGGGCTCCTCCGTCACGCCCGACAAGCTCACCTTTGACTTCAACAGTGCTGCCCTTACGCCTCAACAGCTCATCGACATCGAGAAGCTGGTGAACGAGCGCATCGTGGCCAATGAGCCTGTCTCCTGGACCGAAGTGCCTTACGTCGAAGCCAAGGCCAACACCGGCATCATGGCCTTGTTCGGCGAGAAGTACGGCGACCTCGTTCGCGTGGTGCAGATCGGCGGTGATCGCAACAAGCTCAATGGCTGGAGCATGGAACTCTGCGGCGGCACCCATACCCGCAGCACCGGCGAGATCGGCTTGTTCCGTCTCGTCAGCGAAAGCGCTGTCGCCTCTGGCGTGCGCCGCGTGGAAGCCGTTGCAGGCCTGGAAGCGTATGCCGCCGCTCGTGCCGATGCCGACCTCTTGAAGCTGCTTGCTGGCAAAGTGACGGCTCAAGGTTCAGCCGATCTGGAGAAGAAGATCGATGCCCTGCTTTCCCAGCAGAAGGAACTCGAAAAAGCCCTCAAAGCCGCCCAGCAGCGCGAGGCCTCCGGCCGCGCCAAGGAATTGCTCCTAACAGCCACGAACAACACCATCATTGCCAACCTCGGCGCAGTGGATGGCGATTACGCCATGGCCGTGAGCGATGCCTTGAAAGGCCAGTTCGACGGCGTCGTGGTACTCGGTGCGACGGGTGGCGGCAGCGTGGCGCTCATCGCCACCGTTTCCAAAGACCATCAGGCCAAGGTGCAAGCAGGCAAGATCATCCAGACCATCGCTCCGATTGTGGGCGGCAAAGGCGGCGGCAAGCCGGACTTCGCCCGTGGCGGCGGCAAGGATGTGGATAAGATCGACGCCGCTCTGGCCGAGGCTCAGAAAATGGTGGGATAGAAGACTGTAGGTTCAACGCGCTGCAGGAGCGACGATACAAGGAGCGATGGCGTCCCGCCGTCGTTCAGTAACGGTGGGCTCAGCAGTGCGTGGACAAATCATGGGCGCAACGTGTCGCAATCATGGGCGAAACGTGTCGGCTTCGCCGAACGACGGCGGGACGCCGATCGCTCCTTGGATCATGGGCAGTTCGATGTAATCGTTTTTGATGACGCCGTTTTTGGGAAGTGGTATTGATGAGAATGCCATCTCCTGCGGACCACCTTCGCTTTTTCAATGCGCGGGAAGAAATTGAACGGCACTTTACTGTTCTGCCGCATTGGGAGCAGCCTGGAGCGACTTACTTCGTGACGTTTCGTTTGGGAGACTCCATTCCCCAGGGAAAACTCGATGAGTGGTCAAAGCAACGGGATCGCTGGCTGGCCACTCATGCCGAGCCATGGAACGAAGAGGATGAGGCCGAGTATCACCAGCTATTTTCCGCTTCAATCGAGAGGTGGCTGGATCTCGGCCATGGAGCCTGTGTCCTTCGTAATCCCAAAGTGGCGGGTATTGTGAGATCTAGTTTGCAGCACTTCCAGAGGCAACGCTGCGCCCAACATGCATTCGTCGTGATGCCGAATCATGTGCATGTTTTGTTGACAGTGTTGGACGGTCATTCCATGAGTGACCTGGTACATTCATGGAAGAGTTTCACAGCTCACGAGATCAACAAGCTGCTCGGGATTTCAGGCAGTCTGTGGCAGCGAGATTACTTTGATCGGATGATACGCGACAGCGTGCATTTTTGGAACTGCGTGCGGTACATTCGACGCAATCCAGTGAAGGCTTGCTTGGCTCAGGGGCAGTATTCGATCTTTGAAGCAGATTGGGTTAAGACGGGCGAAGGAGGTCCTGGGCATTAAGTTTTTGGGCGTTCAAGAGCGTGGGCTTGGGCAATGCATGGACAAAATCATGGGCGAAACGTGTCGGCTTCGCCGAACGACGGCGGGACGCACGTCGCTCCTTGGACCGTGGGCGGTTCGGCAATGTGGTTTTAAAGGGGGCTGCATTCATCTGAAGATTAAATCACGGCACTGACGTGAAAAGTGCGACGACCCAAGGAGCGACGTGCGTCCCGCCGTCGTTCAGGAACCGATGACTCGACAGTGCATAGACAAATCATGGGCGAAACGTATCGGCTTCGCCGAACGACGGCGAGACGCACGTCGCTCCTTGGACCCTGGGCAGATCGATATGATCGTTTTTGATGAGGTGTATTATCCAAAGCGTGCAACTTTCTTGATAAAGCTATTTCCCCCATGATTCGCACCACCGATCTCCACGTCAGCGCCAACACCGCGCTTCCTGAACCTGCTGCTTTGCGTCGTGAGATCACGGGCAGTGAGGCCGATGCGGCGCTGGTGAAGAGCTCGCGGGAGGAGATTGCCAAAGTGTTGTCGGGCGAAGACAAGCGCTTCCTGTTGATCGTAGGCCCGTGTTCGGTTCACGATTTGAAGTCAGGGCGCGAATATGCGGAAAAGCTGGCCGCTTTGGGCCGTGAATTGAGCGGCAAGTTGCTCATCGTGATGCGGGTGTATTTCGAGAAGCCGCGCACCACGGTTGGTTGGAAGGGCCTGATCATGGACCCACATTTGGACGGGACGAACGACATTCCCACCGGCCTGCGACTGGCGCGAACTTTCCTGCACGAAGTGCTGAGCCTGGGCTTGCCGACGGCGACGGAAATGCTTGACCCAATCACGCCACAGTACATTGCGGATCTCACTTGCTGGAGCGCCATCGGTGCGCGCACCACGGAATCACAGACGCACCGGCAGATAGCGAGCGGTTTGTCGATGCCGGTGGGGTTCAAGAACACCACCTCCGGCGCGGTGCTGCCAGCGATCAACGGCATCAAGGCAGCGATGCAGCCGCAGACATTCTTGGGCATCAATGATGAAGGACGCGCAAGTGTGGTCGCTACCACGGGCAATCCGGCGAGCCATCTGATTTTGCGTGGCGGTGACGATGGTCCGAACCATGACGCGGCTTCGGTAAGCAGTGCGCTGGCGGCCTTGAGCAAGAACGGTCTGGTGCCGACGCTGATGGTAGATGCGAGCCATGCGAATTGCGGCAAGGACTGCCGGAAGATGCCGGCGGCATATCGCGAGATTTTGGATCAGCGGACTAAGGGGACGCAAGGCATCATCGGGGCGATGCTGGAAAGCCATTTGGTGGCAGGTGCGCAGGCAATGACGGAATCGCCCGAGGCACTGGTCTATGGCCAGTCGATCACGGATCAGTGCATCGATTGGGCGACCACGGAGACTTTGCTGCGCGAGACAGCGGAGAAGCTGGCCTAAACCTTTTGTGTGCGCACCACGCCGATCATGAGGATGAAAAGCAGCAGCGGAATTACAATGACCTCGATGTAAGCTGTCGTGTTCATCTCCACAGCGTAACTGGGCCGTGTCGCTGACGGATCGTTTCGTTCCTGTACGGAACCCTGGGCGGGGCTGAACCCGCTAACAAAGAGAAGCAACAACGCTGCGAGCAAGCAGCGTGGGGAGGAAGGGTTTTTCATGGGAGTCGAACATGAGGATTGAGGTCCTAGATGACGGGCCGGAAGTCTGCTCTACAGATGATACCGTACTGCAGGCCGGATATTGCCGAGAAATGCAAGTTATTTGGCTGGGGTAGTGGCGGCCTTGGCGAGTTTCGTGACTTTGAATTCCTTGCTCACCTTGTCGAGCGCCTGATTCACGTCCGTATCGGTCAAGTTGGTGCTAGTGGAAGCGATGACGATTTTCCGGATTTCCGGGTTGTTGCTGGGCGTGATTTCCACGTTCTTCACGCCATCGAGCTTGGACAGCGCGGTCACCACTTCCTGCTTGCAGGAGGCGCAGACCAGACCGGTGATTTCGCCCTCGTAGGAATTGGCAGTTTCCGCCTGAACAGCGAGGGCGACGGTGGCAGCCGCAACGGCGAAGAAGGTACGAAGGATATTCATTCCAGTACTAAATCGGCGGTGGGGCACCTGTCAAATGCCGGGATGTAGCGGCGGGGTGTAGGACCGGATGCGCAACGGCGTTGCATTGCGGCAAGCATTGGGGCATGGCGGGACATGGCTTCGGGCGACTTCATTCTCGGCATTGATCTAGGCACCACCAATTCGCTGGTCGGAGTGGTGGACAGCGGTTTTCCGATTTTGCTTGCCGATGCTGAGGGCTCCCGCAGCACTCCGTCCGCCGTGCATTATGGTCGGGATGGGTCCGTAGCCGTCGGCTCGGCGGCGTTGCGGCAGCGTGTGTTGGACCCGGCGCGTACCGTTACGTCGGTAAAGCGGTTGATTGGTCGCAGGGAAGGGGAGGGTGACTGGCGGCCTCCCTATGATCTACGGGTGCTGGGCACAACGGCAGTGGAGGTGTCGGCCGCGATTTTGAAGCATCTGCGCACGGTGGCAGAGATGGCGATGGAAACGACGATCACCCGTGCGGTGATTACGGTGCCGGCTTTCTTCAATGACGCCCAGCGCATTGCCACGAAGCGCGCGGGTGAACTCGCAGGGCTGATCGTGGAGCGCATCCTGGCGGAACCCACGGCAGCGGCTCTGGCCTATGGCCTGGACAAGCTGGGAGAGCGAAAGAAGATTGCGGTGTTTGATCTTGGCGGCGGCACTTTTGATGTGTCAATCCTGGAGATGCGCGATGGCGTGTTTCAGGTGCTGGCGACAGCCGGCGATACGGAGCTGGGCGGCGACGATATTGACCGCCTACTGGCGCAGCACGTATGGGAAACTTCGGCGCAGGGCCAGTCGGTGTGGTTTGAACAGCTATCGGCGGAGGTGCAGGTGCGGCTGGTGACGGCGGCGGAAGCGGCAAAGAAGAAGCTCTCCAGCGAAGCGACGGTGCGCATCGAGCTTCCCTTTCTGTGGCAAGGGCAGAGCCTTGAGCGGGAAATCACGCGTGCGGATTTGGACAAGATCGCGGGCCCCTGGGCCGAGCGCACGCGACAGCACTGCTGGCGGGCAATGACGGATGCGAAGATCAAGCCAGAGGACTTGGATGAAGTGCTCCTGGTGGGCGGCAGCACGCGCATGCCCTTGGTGAGGCAAGTAGCCCAGGATATATTTGGGCGGGAGCCCAATGTGTCGCAGAGTCCTGATGAAGCGATTGCCCGCGGTGCGGTGATTCATGCGGGCATGCTCTCAGGCGCGTTGCAGCAAGTGATTTTGCTGGATGTCACGCCGCTTTCGCTTGGAATTGAGACCTTTGGCGGCCTGATGAATGTGATCATCCCGCGCAACACCACCATTCCCAGCAAGGCCGGAGAGATGTTCACCAATGCAGTGGCGAACCAGGAATCCATGCTCGTGCGGGTACTGCAGGGCGAGCGCGAACTTGCCAAGGACAACTGGGAGTTGGGCCGTGTGGAGGTGCCCTTCCCCGCGGGTCCCAGGGGCAGCGCGCGCGTGGGCGTGCAGTACAGCATTGATGCTAACGGTATCCTGCAAGTGCTGGCTCGCGATACGGCGATGAACCACGACGTGGTGCTGGAGATCCAAAACACGGCCGTGGATGTGGATGATGCCAAGGTTGAGGCCATGATTTCCGAGAGTGTGGAGCATGCGTTTGATGACATGAATGAGCGCATCTGGACTGAGGCGCGGCTGAAGGCCGAGGAGCTGCTGCCCGCAGTGGATCAGGCATTGGCTCAGCTTGGCTGTGAGGTGGATCTCGCAGAAGCCCAGCGCATCCAGTCCAGCGCAGCCAAAGTAAGGTTACTGCTAAAGGCCGATGTCCACGATGCCCGGGCGCTGAAGCAGGCCAACGCTGAGCTAGACGATGCCACCCAGAGCCTCGCCGTGCTCCTGATGGACAAGGCAATGGAGGAGGCTCTGGCGCGCAAGGGGTTGGCCTAGTGACAAATTCCGCTTGAAAAAATCGGTTTTCCTATTAGACACCCTATCCCCTGCGTCCCGGTCGGATACGTCCTTCGAGACGCGAGGTACCTCAACGAACCCTGTCCAAACTAACTCATGTCCGTCGCCTCCCCATCTTTGGCAGCGCCGGGCAGACACTTGCCGATGAAAGCCGAACTGGTCGAACAAGCTGCCTTGATCATCACTGATCCTCCAATCCTTATCAACCTGGTGTCCAAGCGCGTGCGTCAGCTTGCCCAAGGCCGTCCGGCCCTTGTGCAGCGCCTTCCGGGCATGCGTGAAGCCGATGTGGCCCTCACGGAGATCATACAGGGCAAGATCCGGGTGCAGACCCCTGAGGACGTCGAAGCGTCCGGATTCTAAACTGCCTCCGTTTATTTCGCCACCAGCCCCGGGGCCGCACTCTGGGCTGGTGGTTTTTTGTGTCTGCGAGTGACTTTCCCATGGCCAAGCCTGCTGATTCCAACGAGATTGCCACCAACCGCAAAGCCCCCCGGGATTACCATATTCTGGAGCGGTACGAGGCCGGTGTGGAGTTGCGCGGCACAGAAGTGAAATCCATCCGCGCCGGCAAAATCAATATCTCGGATGGGTTCGCCCGCGTCGAAAAAGGACAGGTCTGGCTCTACGGCTGCGACGTTCAGGCCTACGACAAGGCGAGCTGGGAGCAGCACGAGCCACGCCGTACCCGCCGCCTGCTGCTGCACAAGCGCGAGATCAACAAGCTCATTGGCTTCACCCACATGAAGGGCCTCGCCCTACCGGTCCTGAGAATGTACTGGAAGGACCGGCTGGTAAAAGTCGAGATTGGTGTAGGCAAGGGCAAAGACCAGGGCGATCAACGCCAGGATTTAAAGGACCGGGTGGAAAACCGCGAAGCGCAGCGCGAAGTCGCGCGCTTCAACGAACGACACGGGAAGTAGGCGCGCCGTTCACGCTGAACGACGTGAAAGGTTGACAAAAGCCAGCGTATTGTTGTGCTCTCTTATTGGCCGATGAATCCCTCAGGGACACTACCTCCCGCTTCGCATGTCCTGGTCCCAAAATTACGCCCCCCTTGGCAACGGCTTGTTGTCGGCCATGGTCGCCGCCCTCCCTGTCGTTACGCTTCTCGGGCTGCTTGCCTTCTGGCATGTGCGTGCGCATCTCGCCGCGCTGGCGGGGCTGATCGTGGCCGCTGCGGTGGCTGTTTTTGTGTATCACATGCCAGCAGGGCTGGTGCTCGCGGCGGGCGGCTATGGAGCGGCCTTTGGACTGTTTCCCATTGGTTGGATCATCCTGAATGCCATCTTCATTTACCACATCTCCGTGGAGACCGGGCAGTTCGCCGCCTTGCAGCGCCAAGTGGCCGGGCTTTCCAGCGATAGGCGCATTCAGGCGCTGCTCGTGGCGTTTTCGTTCGGTGCTTTCATTGAGGGGGCCGCAGGCTTCGGCACGCCGGTAGCGATCAGCGGTGCCATCATGATCGGGCTGGGTTTTCGCCCATTGGAAGCCGCGAAGCTGGCCCTGATCGGTAACACCGCGCCAGTGGCATTTGGATCGCTTGGCACTCCTTTGATTACCCTGGCAAAGATCGCGGACCTGGATTTGCATTTGCTCAGCATGATGGTGGGCCGGCAGTTGACATTCTTCGCCATCATTGTGCCCTTCTGGCTCACTGCGGCGCAGTCCGGATGGCGCGGCATGAAGGCAGTATGGCCCGCGTGCCTTGTGACCGGGTTGACCTTCGGCCTCGCGCAACTGGCGATGAGCAACCTGCACGGCCCCTGGCTGGTGAACATTGTCTCGGCGATTGCTTCCATGGCGGCGCTCATCGTGCTGATGCGGTTTTGGAAACCGGCGCAAGAGGCCGCCGTTGGAGCGCCTGTAGTGGAAGTGCCAAAGGAAGCTGTCGACACGCAGCCTGCATGGAAGGCATGGCTTCCCTGGGTGTTCCTTTCCATACTGGTTTTCCTCTGGGGACTGCCTGCAATGAAGGCTTCGCTCAACACTTTGTTTGCTCCTGCGTTCGAGGTTCCCTTGTTACACAAGGCAGTTGTTAAAGTGCCGCCTGTGGTGGTCAAGAATGTGGCCGAAGAAGCGGTCTTCACTTTCAATGCGATCTCCGCTACTGGGACGGCGCTTCTACTGGCGGGCATCTTGTCGGGTCTGGCGCTAGGGCTAAGTCCGTTGCGTCTGTTTGCCATCTATGCCCGCACCTTCATGCGTGTGCGCATTTCGTTACTCACCATCGGCCTGATGCTTGCCCTGGGCTTTGTCACCCGGTACAGCGGATCGGATACTACCATAGGTTTAGCCATGGCGGGAACTGGCTGGTTGTTTCCCTTCTTCTCGCCCATCATTGGCTGGCTGGGCGTGGCGCTCACTGGCAGCGATACGGCGTCGAACGTGCTCTTTGGCAATCTGCAAAAAGTCTCCGCGCAGCAGCTCGGTCTTTCACCTATTCTGATGGCCGCTTCCAACAGCACCGGCGGCGTGATGGGCAAGATGATCGATGCGCAGAGCATTGTGGTTGCCAGTGTGGCCACGGGCGGTCATCCTGAGAGCCCCGACGCGGGAGCGGTGCTGCGCTCGGTGTTCTGGCACAGCCTCGCTTTAGCGATTCTGGTGGGCGTGATGGTGATGCTGCAGGCTTACGTCTTCACCTGGATGGTGCCGAAGTAATCAAGATCAATCGCCCGAGTCCGGCTGGTAAGTCTCTAGAAAACGCACAACTTCCTCCGCCAAGGCTTTGCCGATACCCGGCACGGCGGCGATTTGTTCGACGTTGGATTTGCGCAGGCGGGCGACGGAGCCAAAGGCGCGCAGGAGGTTCGCCTTGCGGGTCTTGCTCACGCCCGGGCAGTCGTCAAGAATGCTTTCGGCAACGCGGCGCTTGAGCAGCAACTGATGGTAGCCATTGGCCCAGCGGTGCGCTTCATCACGCATGCGCTGAAGCAGCTTCAAGGCCCCTGTGTCATGAGACAGAACAATCGGATCAGACTCGCCCGGACGGAAGATTTCTTCGCGTTCCTTCGCTAGGCCGATGACGGGCAGGTCATGCAATCCCAGGCGCTGCAACTCCTTCACCGCCATGCCGAGCTGCCCCTTGCCGCCATCGACAATGACAAGATCTGGCAGCCGTACAAACACGGAGCGTTTGGGGCCTGGATCGAACCTCTCGGCCTCGGCAGAGGGTTCGCCTTCCACTTCCTTTTCCAATCGGCGCATGGATTCGAGCGGCGTCTCTTCTGTGATGTCGGCATCATCACCAAGACGTTCACGGCCTTCCAAAAGAATGCGCGAATAACGGCGGCGGACGACTTCGGCCATGCTGACGAAATCGTTCTGTCCCGTGACCGCCTTGATGCGGTACCGGCGGTAGTTTGAGTTGTCAGGCTTGCCATTGTTAAATCGCACCATGCTCGCTACGCAATGCGCGGTGCCGATGTTGGCAATATCGAAACACTCCATGACCAGTGGCGGACGATCGAGGCCAAGCGCCTCCTGCAACTCCTTCACATCACTCATAGGATCAATGGTGGAGGCGATCCTGCTGTTGGTGCCGCGCTCAAAGGAGCGCGTAGGCTTCAGTGTCTTTTTGAGATCTTCCACCATATCGCGCATCTCGGCGGCGCGTTCGAAGTCGAGGCGAGCGGCGGCCTTCTGCATCTCTTCTTCAAGCGCGGTGACGAGGTCTCTGGACTTGCCGCCGAGGAACTCGCAGGCCTGCTCGACGCGTGCCTTGTATTCCTCAATGCTGACGCGGCCGATGCAGGGTGCGGAGCAGTTCTTGATGATGTCGTTGGAACAGTGCTTGTAGTCGATCTCCCCGGGCCGGATGGGACGGCAGACACGCAGGCCGAACTGCTTGTTGAGCCAGTTGATGGTGGTGCGCAGCGCGCCGCTATGGGCGAAGGGGCCGTAATAACGTGCGCCGTCATCCTTCTTTAACCGGGTAAGGGAGAACCGCGGGAAGTCGTCTCCCAGATGCACGCGCACAAGCAGGAAGCGCTTGTCGTCCCGGAAGCTGATGTTGTAGCGCGGGCGGAATTCCTTGATGAGGCGGCCTTCCAGAAGCAGCGCCTCGGGCTCGTTGCGCGTTTGCTGGAGTTCGAAGTCCCAGATGCTTTCTACCAGCGCGCGTGTTTTAAGGTCATGCTGCTTGTGCCGCGAAGGCTGGAAATAACTGCTCAGGCGCTTCTTTAAATCGCGCGCCTTACCCACGTAGATCACGCGGCTCAAGCGGTCGCGCATGATATACACCCCGGGCTGGTGGGGGACATCACGGAGACGGGCTAGCAGATCGGGCTTCTCGCGCATTCAGGGACACAGGATACGATTTCAAACGCGGCGATGATGCCTGCGCGGTGCCTTATTGACACCGCCGGGGCGCACGGGATGGTTTGTCACCGATGCCTCGTTTTGCGTTCCGATTCAATGCCGCCTTTCTGCTGGGCGGGCTCATGCTGCTCATGAACTGTGGCCGCGCGCTGGCGCATGCCATCCCGAGCCTGACAGTGGAAGCGATCTTCAACGCTGACCGAAGCTATGTCCTGCGGGTGAATGTGGACCCGAGGCTGTTCCTTTCCACCAAGCCTACGGAATTGCCGCCGGTCGAGGCCGCTTGGTATCGCGATCAAACTCCTGAGCAATTGAAGGCCACGGAGAAGAAATCCAACGAGTATCTTGCTTCTGCCTTGAGCCTTATCTTTTCAGATCATGCCACTGCGTTTCCGCCTATTACTTATCAGCCGATGGATGGTGCCACCAATCTGCCCCTAGCGGCTGATTCCAAAGAAGTGCATCTGCTGGCAGAGATGCATGGTCAAGTACCCCCAGGTGCTTTGAATTCTGCCATTGCTGTGAGCAAGGAGGCCAATACCAGCGTCATTTTGATCAACAGCCAGGAAGGCAAGCAGGAGCGCCGCCCCCAAGTGCTGTTCCCCGGCGAAACCAGCCGCCCGTTTGAACTGTCTGCAAACGGATCATCCGATACTGCCCCTCCCAAAATCTTGCCTTCCGTGGTGACCACCGTGGAGGTTCGCGAAGTGAGCCGCACTGGTCCGATGCTGGCAGTGGTGGGTGCGGCTGCGGCGGTGATGGTGCTACTTCTCGTGCGGAAGGTGATGAAGAAGTAAAAGCTCGCTTGGTTAACCTCCTGGCAGCTCTAGAATGCTGAGGTTTCGGCAGATAGAGCGGCCAAGGTGTTTTTGATCTCAGCGTGGCGTGGAACCGCTTCTTTACGTCCCGTCAAAGGATTGACGTAAATGGAATGGCTGCCGCCTTCTCGAAGCAGTTGGCAGCCATGCGACTCTAAGTGTTGTACAAGCTCACGACGCTTCATGCCACACTAAGCAGAAGCTCTTGAGTGCGAGGATCAGCGGCAAGAGCTTCTTCCCTATTTATTTCAAGGATCAACTTCACCGCTTGGGACAGGTCTTCCAGACACTCTTCACGCTTTCCCCCTGTCCGTTGGCGCCAGGTACTTCCAAGCAGGTGGCCCAATAACCGCCTTCATCAGGTTCTCCCTCGTGAACAAATGCGGTGAACTGTTTCATGCCACAAATGATAGAGCCAATCGGAAGGTTTCGCAACCGCTCTACTTCGCCGGCACGATCTGCACGGCATCAATGTGCACGTTGCCTTTTGCTCCTGTGGTCCGGAAGATCACGGCGGCTTCTTCGCCAGCCTTGAACTCGAAAGCACCGAGGGAGTGGAAGCCCTTGTCGAGTGCTCCCGGCTTGGATTCATCCACGACAAATGACTTCTCGCCGCCGGCGCTGAGAACGCTCACAGGGGTATTCTTCGCGCGGTTCTCATGCGGCTGCCAGAGCAAACGAACTTCGTATTTGCCACTCTGTTTTACAGCAAAGGCGAAGCGTGCGGAAGCGGCCTTTTCACTGGTGTAACGGTAGCCTTCGCCAACGAAGCCCTTCAAGCCTTCGCCTGTGGTCCACTTGCCGGTGAGTTCGGCATCGGCGTCGTCAATGACGATGCCTTCGAGGGTCTTGGCATCCAGGGAATCATGCACCACTTCCGGCATCTTCTTGGCGTTTGCGGGCAGGTAGAGCGCGGCTTCCAGGTTGTCGCGACGCATCGCGCCGGGCTGGCGCATGAGGTCTTTGAGGTCGTCCAGATACTGGTCATACACGCCGCGTGGCGTGGTTTGGTGGCGAACGGTGAGGTAGGCGGCCTTGCCCACAACTTCGCCCATCATGCCGCAGGTGCGCATCACGCGCACGGTGCCGAGAGCTTCGTGAGTGACGGAGATGCAGCGACCGGCCATGAACATGTTCTCGATGTTCTTGGAGTAGAAGCAGCGGTAGGGCACCGGGTAGCCTTGCTTCTTGTCCACGCCCTTGCCGAACTGCGCGCGGCTGATGAAGGGGAATCCCTGGGCGGCACCCGCGTATTGCTCCTTCGGATAATGCAGATCGAGGTCCCAGGTGGTGGGCACGCAACCATCGTTGAACTCACGCTTGCCCACGATGTCATCGGGAGAAAGCACCACATCGCCTTGCAACAGGCGGCTTTCGCGGGTGCCGCCCACATAGGCGAGCCACTGCATGTCGTAGTTGCCGTACTTCTCCGGGGCGAGCTTGCGCATGGCGGAAAAAGCGCCGAACACGGCACGGAAATTCCAGTCGCGGACCAGTTCCAGATCCTTCAGAGGGTGACGGTCAAAGCCGCCTTCCCAGAACCACTCGCCAGCGAGCGAATCGTGCGGGCTCTCCATCGGCGTGTAGCCGAGGTCGAAGCCCTTTTGGTTGGCCGCATTCTTCTTGCCCACCGGCTCCATGGCCTTGGGTGCGGGAAAGTCTTCGAGCTTCAAAGGTAGCGCCCACGGCGTCTTAGGCCAGGCGCTGGGTGTGGCGGTCTTCTTGGCCACCCACATGTTGCTCATGCCCATGTGACCTTTTTCCAGCATGGTGAATTCCGCACCTGCCAGTGCGCCCACGGTGCCGTGGCCGGTGGCATCGCAGAAAAATTTGCCGCGAATACGCTTCTCCGCTCCTGCCTTCACATCCAGCGCGGTCACGCTACGGATGGTCTTGGTGGGGCCGTCGTTCATCTCCACTTTGTAAACGTGATGGCTTAGCATCAGGTCGATGTTCTTCTCGGCGCGTGCGGTTTGTTCCTTCAAGGCATCACCGAATTCTTCCGGCCTGCCGGGGCTGTTGG